>NZ_JBHWJL010000125.1:0-13795 GCF_042731495.1 Streptomyces sp. NPDC059853 | reverse complement strand
CGGCCGGCTGGCCCCCGAGCCCGGTCCGCTGCGCGACCTGGCGGGCGAGGACACCTTCCTCACCGTCGTCGAGCAGGAGTTCCCCCGGCCCGCCCTGATCGACGGCGACCACCTGCTGCGCCGCACCGCCGAGGACACCGAGTTCCGTACCGTCCACTCCACCGACCGGCTGCTGCACTGGTTCGGCGTCCCCGCCTGGCAGCTCACCACCGGCGCCGTGGCGCTGCTGGCCCTGGTCCCCGTCGTGTGGGCCGTGCGAGGATGGCGGCGGCGGAAGGAGCCGGTGTGGAGCTGATCCTGTTCATGACGCTGCCCGGTCTGGTGATCACCCTGACCGCGCTGGCCTGCGCCGACCAGCTGCTGCTGCGGGCCGGACGCGCCGGGCTGCTGCCGTGGCGCTCCGGCGAGCGCACCGGCCGGGTCTCGGCGACCGGCTTCGAGATGCTGCACGTCTCGCTGCTGCCCGGCAAGGAGCACGAGCTGTCCCAGCGGCAGACCACCGCGCTGCTCCGTGACGAGGCGGGCGACGGCGCCCCGCGCGGCAGCGAGGTCGACCTCACCGCCGGCACCGCCCGCATCCGGCTGCCCGGCTGACGCCCCGCCCGCCCCCCGGGGCAGCGCCGCCGCTCAGGAACCCGCGCCGAGCCGGGCGGACGGCGCGCCGTCCGGGCTCCGCGGTGTCTCCAGCCGGTCGATCAGCCGGCCCAGCAGAGCGGCCAGCAACTCCTCGTCCGCGCCGCCCGGCAGCCCCGGGAAGCCGTCGGCCACCCGGTCGCGCAGCCGCCGCCAGTGCTCCGCTCCGCGCGGGGTCAGCGCCGCCAGCACCCGGCGGCGGTCCAGCGGGTCCACCCGCCGGTGCACCCAGCCGTCGTCCACCAGTTGGTCGACCAGCCGGGTCAGCGTCGGCGGTGGCAGCAGCACCCGCTCCGCGATCGCCGTCATGCCGTGGCCCTCGCCGTCGGCCAGCAGCGACAGCACCCGCCAGGCGTCCACCGTGCAGCCGGTGCCCTCCAGCGCGGCACGCAGCCGGCGCGCCGCGAGCCGTTCGGCACGGGTGAGCAGCGTGGCCAGATCGTCAACGGACATCTCGCTCCTCGGGCCGCGGGAACGACCATCCTACAAACGGCGTCATGATGGCCGGGTGACGTACCGGGAACCTCTCGCCCCCGCCGCCACCGACACCCTCGGCGTCGCCCTCGTCGTGCCGCGCCAGGGGCCGGCCGGCATCTTCGGGCCCGGCTGCGAACTGTGCGCCGAACTCGCCGCCGAGGAGATCAACACGGCAGGCGGCGTCATGGGCCGCGCCCTGCGGCTGATCACCGTGGACGGCGGGGCGCCACCCGCCCGGGTCGCCGCCGAGGTGGGCGCCCTGGTGGACGCGGGCGCCGTGCAGGGCGTCACCGGCTGGCACATCTCCTCGGTACGCCAGGCCCTCGCCCCGCGGATCGCCCACCGGGTGCCGTACGTCTACACCGCCCTGTACGAGGGCGGCGAGAACACCACCGGCGTCTACCTCACCAGCGAGACCCCCGGCGGCCAGCTCCGCCCCGCCATGCGGCTGCTGGCCGCCGAGCGCCGGGTACGCCGCTGGTACGTCGTCGGCAACGACTACGTCTGGCCCCGCCGCACCGCCCGCGCCGCCCGCCGCTACGCCCGGGAGAGCGGCACCCGGATCTGCGGCGAGAGCTACCTCCCGCTCGGTACCGAGGACTTCGCCGCCACGCTGCGCCGCATCGAGCACACCGGGGCCGACGCCGTCCTCATGCTGCTGGTGGGCAGCGACGCGGTGCGCTTCAACCGGGCCTTCGGCGCCGCCGCCCTGGACCAGCGCGCGCTGCGGCTGTCCACCCTGATGGACGAGAACATGCTGCTCGCCTCCGGGGTGGCCGGCACCCGGGGGCTGTCGGCCACCGCCGGCTTCTTCGGGGCCCTGGCCACCGCCGACACCCTGGACTTCCACGGCCGGTACGCGGCCCGCTTCGGCCCCGCGGCCCCCGCGCCGAGCAGCCTGGGGGAGTCCTGCTACGAGGGCGTCCTGCTGCTGGCCGCGCTGATCGCCCGGGCCGGCTCCTGGGCCGTCCCGGCCATCGAGGGCACCGTCGACGAGGTCAGCTACGAGGGCGCCCGGGGCGTACTGCGGCTGACGGGCCGTCATGTACGGCAGCGGATCTACCTCGCGGAGGCGGACGGTCTCGACTTCCGGGTCACCGCCGATCTGGACGCCTGGAGCGGCTGACCGGCCCGGGCCCCGTGATGCTTCCGGACGGAAGTATTAATGGCGGTGACATTCCGGTGAAACAGCCCCCTCCGAAGCTGTGGCATGCCCTCGCCGGGCAGCGCGGCCCGGCGGCAACTCCGAGACCGTGCAGGCCCCCACCCGGGGCCGAGGAGGAACCGCGATGCCGATAGCCCGGGGATACCGCCTGGCCTCATGCCTGCTGGCCCTGGCCACCGCCGCCGCACTCAGCGGCTGCGGCGCCCGCACCGGGGAGGAGAACGGGGACGGCCCGGCCGCCGCGACCATCGACACCTCCGGCGACACGATCAAGGTCGGTCTGCTCAACTCGCTCTCCGGCACCATGGCCATCAGCGAGGTGACGGTGCGCGACGCCCTCATGCTCGCCATCGAGGAGATCAACGCGGACGGCGGTGTCCTCGGCAAGCGCATCGAGCCCATCGGCGAGGATGGCGCCTCCGACTGGCCCACCTTCGCCGAGAAGGCCGGCAAACTCATCCAGCAGGACCAGGTCGCCGCCGTCTTCGGCTGCTGGACCTCCGCGAGCCGCAAGGCCGTCCTCCCGGTCTTCGAACAGCACGGCTCGCTGCTCTTCTACCCGGTCCAGTACGAGGGCCTCGAACAGTCACCCAACATCTTCTACACCGGGGCCACCACCAACCAGCAGATCGTGCCCGCCCTGGACTACCTGCGCGAACAGGGCGTCACCTCGCTCTACCTGGTCGGCAGCGACTACGTCTTCCCGCGCACCGCCAACCGGATCATCGGCGCCTACGCACAGGCCCACGGCATCGAGATCGTCGGCGAGGACTACGCCCCGCTCGGCTCCACCGAGTTCGCCACCATCGCCAACAAGGTCGAGGCGGCCGGTGCCGACGCCGTCTTCAACACCCTCAACGGCGACAGCAACGTCTCCTTCTTCAAGGAGTACGACGCCGCCGGGCTCACCGCCGACACCATGCCCGTCCTCTCCGTCTCCATCGCGGAGGAGGAGGTGAAGGGCATCGGCACCCAGTACCTCACCGGCCAGCTGACGTCCTGGAACTACTACCAGACCACCGACTCCCCGGCCAACGAGGACTTCGTCGCCGCCTACCAGGCCGCCTACGGCGCCGACAAGCCCACCTCCGACCCGATGGAGGCCGCCTACACCTCGGTGTACCTGTGGAAGGAGATGGTGGAGAAGGCCGGCTCCTTCGAGGTCGCCGACGTCCGCGCCGCCGCCGACGGCATCACCTTCGACGCCCCCGAGGGCACCGTCACCGTCCACGGCGAGACCCAGCACCTGTACAAGACCAACCGCATCGGCCGGATCGAACCCGACGGCACCATCTCCGAGATCTGGACCTCCGGCGAACCGATCGAGCCCGACCCGTACCTCACCGGCTACGGCTGGGCCGAGGGCCTGTCCTGATGACCGTTCTCATCGGCCAGTCCTTCACCGGCGTCAGCATCGGCGCCGTCCTGCTGCTGATCGCCCTCGGACTCTCCCTCACCTTCGGGCAGATGGGGGTGATCAACATGGCGCACGGGGAGTTCATCATGTCCGGCGCCTACACCACCTACGTCCTCCAGCAGCACCTCAGCGACGCCGGCACCTCCCTGCTGCTCGCCCTCCCGGCCGCCTTCGCGGTCGCCGGAATCCTCGGCATCGCCCTGGAACGCACCCTGATCCGGCGGCTGTACGCCCGCCCGCTGGACACCCTGCTGGTCACCTGGGGCGTCTCGCTGCTGCTCCAGCAACTCGCCCGGGACATCTTCGGCGCCCCCAACGTCCAGACCAGCACCCCCGGCTGGCTCACCGGCCGGATCACCCTGTTCGGCGGCGAGCACCCGGTCACCCTCTCCCACGCCCGGCTGTTCATCCTCACCCTGGCCGTCGCCGCCGTCGTGGCCCTCACCCTCACCCTGCGGCTCACCCCGCTCGGCCGCCGCATCCGCGCCGTCGTCCAGCACCGCGAACTCGCCGAGGCGTCCGGCATCGCCACCGCCCGCGTCGACCGCACGACCTTCTTCATCGGCTCGGGCCTGGCCGGCGTCGCGGGCGTCGCCCTCACCCTCGTCGGCCCCATCGGCCCCACCATGGGCACCAACATCATCATCGACGCCTTCCTGGTCGTCGTGGTCGGCGGCATCGGCCGGCTCAGGGGCGCCGTCGTCGCCGCCTTCGCCCTCGGAGTGCTCCAGGCGCTCGTCGAGTACTCCACCACCGTCTCCCTCGCCAAGGTCACGGTGCTGATCGCCATCGTCGCCTTCCTCCAGTGGCGCCCGCAGGGCATCTCCACCGTACGCACCCGGAGCCTGGCATGACCCGATCCCGCCTCCTGACACTGACCGGCTTCGCCGTCACCGCCGTGGCACTGTTCGCCGTCGCCCCGGCCGTCCTCAGCGACTTCCGGCTCTCCCTGCTGGCCCGCTACCTCTGCTTCGCCATCGTCGCCGTCGGCATCGCCCTCGCCTGGGGCCGGGGCGGCATGCTCACCCTCGGCCAGGGGCTGTTCTTCGGCCTCGGCGGCTACGCCATGGCCATGCACCTCAAGCTCGCCGACGCCGGCCCGGACGGCCTTCCCGACTTCATGCTGCTGTACGGCACAGGCGGCGAACTTCCCTGGTGGTGGGAGCCCTTCCGCTCCCCGGTGTTCACCCTCGCCGCCGTCCTGGTCCTGCCCATGACGCCGGCCGCCCTCATCGGCTTCCTCGTCTTCCGCCGCCGGGTGCGCGGCGCCTACTTCGCCATTCTCAGCCAGGCCCTGGCCGCCGCCTTCGCTCTCCTCCTCATCGGCCAGCAGGCCACCACCGGCGGCACCAACGGACTCACCAATTTCCAGGGCTTCTTCGGCTTCGCCCTCGCCGACCCGCTCAACAAGCGGATGGTGTACTTCATCATCGCCGCCGCGCTGTTCGCCGTCCTGGTGCTCACCCGGCAGCTGTTCCACTCCCGGTACGGCGAACTGCTCGTCGCCGTCCGCGACTCCGAGGAACGGGTACGGTTCCTCGGCTACGACCCGGCCCTCGTCAAGCTCGCGGCCTACACCGTCTCGGCGGGCATGGCCGGTCTCGCCGGGGCCCTGTTCGTCCCGGCCGTCGGCATCATCTCCCCGGCTCTGATCGGCATCGTGCCCTCCATCCAGTTCGTCATCGGCGCCGCCATCGGCGGCCGCGCCTCACTGGCGGGGGCCGCGCTCGGCGCGATCGCGGTGGCCTGGGCCCAGACCACCCTCTCCGAGGAGTTCCCGGCCGCCTGGACCTACTTCCAGGCCGGCCTGTTCATCGCCGTCATCGCCTTCCTGCCCGGCGGGCTCGCCTCCCTGCGCCACCACCTTGGCCGCCGTACCCGCGCCACCCCCCCCCCTGCGGCCCCCCGGCCCCCCCCGGCGGGAGGGGCCCCCCCCCCCCCGGCCCCCCCACGGGGGAAAGAGCGGGGTCCGGTGCCTGGGGGGCGCCGGACCCCGCTGAAGTCTGCGAGCGCTCAGGGCACGCGGCCCAGGGTGAGCACCCCGATGGTGATGGTCGTCCCGCGAACGTCGTAGAGCACTCGGTATCGGCCGACATGAATGCGCCGCACGTCCTCCGAACCGTAGGGGAAGCTTCCTCGCCGCCGCGTTGACAGCCGGGGTATCGCATTCCATGCGATAGGTCACCGACGGCCATCTTCGTCGAGGCCGAGACGGCGCCGCACCTCTTCGTGGGGGATGAGCTCCAGGGTCCCTTCAGCTGCCCGCCCGCGGTATCCGGCCACGGCCGGCGCGTCTTCCAGGTCTGCCGGATCCTGGGGATTGATCAGTACGGCGGCGGGGTGGCCGTGGCCGGTGATGACGATGCGCTCGTGAGAATGCGCGGCCCGGCGGATGAGCGTGCCGCACTTCGCGCGGGCTTCCGTCATCGCATAGGTGTCACTCACGTCCAGAAGTGTGCACAATGACGCTGAGCATTGCCTCGGTCACTCGTGGGCGACCGCAGTCGCTGACAGCCGCGCGATGCGCGCCCGCGCCTCGTCCCGGCCGCAGGCGTGCGCGCCCAGCGCCTCGTGGCGGGCCACGATCCGGCCCTCGGCGCGCAGGAGTTTCCAGCCGCGCCGCAGCAGGAACGCCAGCGACTTGCGCGACTCCCGCACATCGCGCACCAGCCGGCGCCGGAAGGTGGTCAGCGGCCGGTTGCGCAGGCACAGGGTGTCCGCCGCCAGGCCCTCGCGCCGGCAGGCGGCGCTGATCTCGGCGGCGAAGATGCCCTCCGCCACGAACAGCGGCGCCCCGCCCAGCTCCAGCCGGGTGGCACCGGTGATCGCGCTGGTGGAGATGTCGTACACCGGGACCGGCGCCGCGCCCTCGCCGCACAGCCGGCGGACGGCGGCCAGCGCCGCCTCCGCGTTCCACGACGCCGGGTCGTCCCAGTCGGTGCCCGACCCGTCCGGCAGCGGCGGCAGGGTCGGGTCCGTGCCTTCCTTGTAGAAGTCGTCGAGGCGCAGCACCGGCAGCCCGGTGCGCGCGGCGAGCCGGGACTTCCCGGAACCGGAGGGCCCGGTCAGCAGGATGACCCGGGCCCGGGGGCCGGGCTCGGGTTCCGCCTGCGACGTGGGGGGTATCGGCGGCGTCTGCGGCGTAACGGTCACGGGACCCCATTGTCCCGTATGCGCGCCGTTCAGATACCGATGGGGTGCCAGACGGTTTTGGTCTCCACGAAGGACAGCAGCCGCCCGGTGCCCGGGTCGGCCGACCAGTCCTCGGCGGCGGCCGGACGCCGTACCCGCTTGAGGTTGCCGGCCGCCGCCGTCTCCAGCTCGGTGGCCAGCGCGGCGTCACCGGCGGCCCCGGTCAGGTCGATCGCGTTGACGTCCTGGTGCGCGGCCAGCGGCGCGGCCAGCTCGGCGGTCTTCCCGGACAGGATGTTGACCACCCCGCCGGGGACGTCGGAGGTGGCCAGCACCTCGGCCAGCGAGAGCGCGGGCAGCGGCGCCCGCTCGCTCGTCACCACCACCGCCGTGTTGCCGCTCACCACGACCGGCGCCAGCACCGAGACCAGGCCGAGCAGCGAGGAGTCCTGCGGTGCCAGCACCGCCACCACGCCGGTCGGCTCGGGCACCGAGAGGTTGAAGAACGGGCCCGCCACCGGGTTGGCGCCGCCCGCGACCTGGGCGATCTTGTCGGACCAGCCCGCGTACCACACCCAGCGCTCCACGGCCGCGTCCACCGCCGCCAGCGCCGCCTCCCGGCCCAGCCCCTCGGCGGCGGCCACCTCGTCCGCGAACTGCTCGCGCCGCCCGGTGAGCATCTCGGCGACCCGGTACAGCACCTGGCCCCGGTTGTACGCCGTCGCCCCCGACCAGCCGGGGAACGCCTTGCGGGCCGCGACCACCGCGTCGCGGGCGTCCTTGCGGGAGGACAGCGGGGCGTTGGCCAGCCAGCCGCCCTGGGAGTCGGTCACCTGGTACACCCGTCCGCTCTCGGAGCGGGGGAACCTGCCCCCGACGAACAGCTTGTAGGTCTTGAACACGCTCAGCCGCGCTCCGGACTTCTCAGACATCGAGGTACGCCTCCAGACCGTGCCGGCCGCCCTCGCGCCCGAAGCCGGACTCCTTGTAACCGCCGAACGGCGACGAGGGATCGAACTTGTTGAACGTGTTGGCCCACACCACGCCCGCGCGCAGCTTGTCGGCCATCCACAGGATCCGCGAACCCTTCTCCGTCCAGATCCCGGCGGAGAGCCCGTACGCGGTGTTGTTGGCCTTGGCGACCGCTTCCTCCGGGGTGCGGAAGGTCAGCACCGACAGCACCGGGCCGAAGATCTCCTCCCGGGCGATGCGGTGCGACTGGGCCACGCCCGTGAACAGGGTCGGTGCGAACCAGTACCCCTGGCCGGGCAGTTCGCAGCCGGCCGGGGACCAGCGCTCGGCGCCCTCGGCCTCGCCCGCGGCGGCCAGCTCCTGGATCCGGGCCAGCTGCTCGGCGGAGTTGATGGCGCCGATGTCGGTGTTCTTGTCCAGCGGGTCGCCGACGCGCAGCGTCTCCATCCGCCGCTTCAGGGCCTCCAGCAGCTCGTCGCGCACCGACTCCTGGACCAGCAGCCGGGACCCGGCGCAGCACACATGGCCCTGGTTGAAGAAGATCCCGTTGACTATCCCCTCGACGGCCTGGTCGATCGGCGCGTCGTCGAAGACGATGTTGGCCGCTTTGCCGCCCAGTTCGAGGGTGAGCCGCTTGCGGGTGCCGGCCACCGTACGGGCGATGGACCGGCCGACCTCCGTCGAGCCGGTGAACGCCACCTTGTCGATGCCGGGGTGCGCCACCAGTTCGGCGCCGGTGGAGCCGTCACCGGTGAGGATGTTGACGACGCCGGGCGGCAGCTGGGCCTGGCGGCAGACATCGGCGAAGAACAGCGCCGACAGCGGGGTCGTCTCGGCCGGCTTGAGGACCACCGTGTTGCCGGTGGCCAGCGCGGGGGCGACCTTCCAGGCGAGCATCAGCAGCGGGAAGTTCCACGGGATGACCTGCCCGGCCACGCCCAGCGGGCGCGGGTCGGGGCCGAAACCGGCGTGGGCGAGCTTGTCGGCCCAGCCCGCGTAGTAGAAGAAGTGCGCGGCGGCCAGCGGCAGATCGACGTCGCGCGACTCACGGATGGGCTTGCCGTTGTCGAGCGATTCGAGGACGGCCAGCTCCCGCGAGCGCTCCTGGAGGATGCGCGCGATGCGGAACAGGTACGTGGCGCGCCCGGAACCCGGCAGGGCCGACCAGGGGCCGAAGGCGGCACGGGCGGCCCGGACGGCCGCGTCCACGTCCGCCGCCCCGGCGTGGGCGACCTCGGAGAGCTGCTCCTCGGTGGCGGGGGAGTGGGTGGGGAAGACCTTGTCCTCGGCGGCGGGCCGGAACTCGCCGTCGATGAACAGGCCGTAGGAGGGGGCGATGTCGACGACGGCGCGCGACTCGGGCGCCGGTGCGTACGCGAAGATGCTCATCAGTTCGTGGTGTCCTTAGCGTCCTCGGTCAGTCGACGGTCACGTAGTCGGGGCCGCTGTAGCGGCCGGTGGCCAGCTTCTGGCGCTGCATCAGCAGGTCGTTCAGCAGGCTGGAGGCGCCCAGCCGGAACCAGTCCGGGGAGAGCCAGTCGGCACCGGCCGTCTCGTTGACCAGGACCAGGTACTTGATGGCGTCCTTGGTGGTGCGGATGCCGCCGGCCGGCTTGACCCCGACCTGCCGGCCGGTGGCGGCGCGGAAGTCGCGCACCGCCTCCAGCATCAGGAGGGTGTTGGGGAGCGTCGCGTTGACGGATACCTTCCCCGTCGAGGTCTTGATGAAGTCCGCCCCGGCGAGCATCGCCAGCCAGGAGGCGCGGCGGATGTTGTCGTACGTCGACAATTCGCCGTTCTCCAGGATGACCTTGAGGTGGGCCGGCCCCGCCGCCTCCCGCACGGCGGCGATCTCCTCGAAAACCTGCAGGTAGCGGCCGGAGAGGAACGCGCCCCTGTCGATGACCATGTCGACCTCGTCCGCGCCGGCGGCCACCGCGTCCCGGGTGTCCGCGAGCTTGACGGGACGGGCCGCGCGGCCGGCCGGGAAGGCGGTGGCGACGGAGGCGACCGCGACCGGGCTGCCGGCCAGCGCCTCCTTGGCGGTTGCCACCATGTCCGGGTACACACAGATGGCGGCGACATGAGGCACGCCGGGGTCGCCCGGTTCCGGCCGCACGCCCTTGGCGCACAGCGAGCGCACCTTCCCGGGGGTGTCCGCGCCCTCCAGGGTGGTCAGGTCGATCATCGAGATCGCCAGGTCGATGGCCTCCGCCTTGGCGGTGGTCTTGATCGAACGGGTGCCGAGGGTGGCCGCGCGGGCGTCGAGGCCGACGGCGTCGACGCCGGGCAGGCCGTGGAGGTAACGGCGCAGGGCCGCGTCGGAGGCGGTGACGTCCGCGAGAGCGGCTGGGGGTGCGGTGGGTGGCATGCTCACCAGACGAGCATATCTACGCGCGTAGTGGGAGGCCACCCCCACATCCCCCCGCATTCCTTCGGCCCGCCGGGCAACCGAACCGCTCGACGTGGTGGTCGGGAGGGCGAGGGGGTGCTTCCGGACATGAAGCCCGACGACGAGGAAGAGTTCCAGGCGTTCGTACGCAGCCGCTGGCCCGGGCTGGTGCGCACCGCGTACCTGCTGACGGGGGACGCGCATCTGGCCGAGGACGTCGCGCAGAACGCGCTGACCAAGGTGTACCGCTCCTGGCGCCGGGTGCGCTCCAGCGACCACCCGGACGCCTACGTGCGCCGGGTCCTGGTGAGCTGCCACCACGACCGGTTCCGCAAACGGCGCGTCGCGGAACAGCTGACGGACCGGCCGCCGGACCTGCGCCCCGGTCCGGACGACATGGCCAGGACCGACGAGCGGATGCGGCTCCACGCCGCGCTGCTGAAGCTGCCCAGACGCCAGCGAGCCGTGGTGGTCCTGCGCTACTGGGAGGACCTGTCGGCCACCGAGGTGGCGGCGGCGCTCGGCTGCTCCACCGGGACGGTCAAGAGCCAGTCGGCCAAGGCGTTGGTGAAACTCCGGCGGCTGCTGGCCCACGGCCCGGTGGCCGCGCTGCCCTGACCGGCCCGTGCCCGTGACCCGGAGAGACCTGAACATGAAAGCGAGAGAGACATGACACCCGAGGACGACAGCCGGGCCGAGCGCGAGCTGCGCGCCCTGCTCAGCGAGCGGGCCGACCTGATCACCCCGTCCCCGCCGCCGGTCGAGAGGATCACCCGCGACGGCCGCGCCGCACGGCGGCGGACCCGGGTCGCGCTCGGCACCGGCCTGGCCGCGCTGGTCGCGCTGCCCGGTGTCCTGATCGCCGCCCAGACCGGCGGCGCCACCGGAGACGGCGGCCGGAACGAGACGGCCGCCCCACCGGCCGCGCCGCCCGCGCCGGAGACAACGGACGGCGCCCCGGAGCCCGGCGCCGGAGAGGACACCGCCCTTCCGCTGCCCCCCGCCGACCCCGCACGGCAACTGCTGGACGGCATCACCTACGAGCAGGCCGCCGAGGCGCTGCTGTCGTGCGTGGGCCCGGAGAGCGAACCCGACCCGGCCATCGACCCGGCCCGCCCCGCACTGGACGCGGCCGATTTCCAGATCCTGCTCGCCTGGGAGGGCGAGGGCGACGAGAACCGCGGCCCCGCGCCCCGCCGCCAGGTCCTCGCGGTGACCGCCGACCCGGCGGCCTCCCCGGCCCTCCAGCTGACCTGCGGCTTCCGGCCGGGTGAGGGCACCGTCAGCGTCCAGGGCGCGCCCCGGGCCACCGTCGAGCCGGGGCAGCCCCCGATCGTCCCCGACAGCAGCGCCGGACGTCACTGGTACGTCGAGGAGTGGACCCCGCCGTTCCGCTGGGCCCACTACGGAGCCGTCGCCCCGGAGGTCGCCCGGGTCACCGTGGAGTACGCGGGCGGCACGGAGGAAGCCGTCGTCGACGCTGGATACTTCGTGGCCGGCGGCATCGCCGGGCAGGTCCCGGACGCCGCTCCGCTGCTGCTGGGGTACGACGCGGCGGGCGAGCTGATCTACGACTCCCGTACCGACGACCCCCGTTTCTGAGCCATCCGGCAGAATCGGGGCATGACGAGTGAGCCCCCGAAGTACGCGGACCGCGTCTACCGCTCCGGCTCGGCGCTCGCGGCCGGTGTGCTGCTGATCGGCCTGGCCGCCTGGCTGGGCGGTGACGCCATGCTGCGCGGCGAGGGCAGGACCCCGGTCACCGCCGCCGCCGCGCTGCTGCTGGCGGTGCCGCTGGTCACCGCGTTCACCTTCCGCCCGGCGGTCTTCGCCGGGGACGAGCGGCTGCGAGTGCGCAACCCGTTCCGCACCATCGTGGCCCCCTGGGCCACGGTGGAGAGCGTGAAGGCGGCCTACTCGTGCGAGCTGAGGGCCGGTGGCGCCACGTACCAGCTGTGGGCCATCCCGGTCTCGCTGCGTGCCCGCGGCAAGGCGACTCGGCACAACGAGCGCCTCGCCGCGGGCGAGACGCCGCGCGGCGGCCTGTTCGGCCTCGGCTCCACCAGGGACCGGATCGGCCAGGACGCGGGTCAGCCGCGCACCGCCCCGTCCGACGTGGCCGTGGGCGAACTCCGCGAGCTGGCCGAGCGCCACGCGGACGCCCCCGGCGCGCAGGGCGAGGTCAGCGTGCGCTGGTCCTACGAGATCATCATCCCGGCGGCGGTGGGCGCGGTGGCGCTCCTCGTCCTGTGGATCACCGGCTGACCGGCCGGCCGAACCGGAGGAAAACGAACGATGGTCGTGGTCATGGGCATGGTCCTGGGCGACAGGCACCCCCGCACTCCGGCGCGGGGGCGGTAGCCCAGCACTCCTTCCCCCTCCTCGTCGCAGTGCTCTCTGTGCTGACCAGCGCACGTTCGACCACGAGGAGTCCCTTCAGCGTGTCCACGCTCCACTGGACCGATCACCGCGGGCATGGCCATCCCGCCCGCCCCACCACCGTCCTCCGCAGCGCCCAATGGCACTCCGAGAACGGCACCCCGCCGCCGCGCCGCGTCGTGACGGCGGACGACACCACCGACGCCGCCACCGTCCACCGGCTGACCCGGCGGGGCACCGCGCTGCTGTGGCGCGGCGACTTCCCCGGCGCCCGGCGGACGCTGCGCGAACTGGCCCGCCGCATCGACGCGTCCGCACCACCGGCCACCACCTTCGCCGCACACCGGCGCGCCAGGGCCCACCGCGCCCGGCTGCTGGGGCGCGTTCTGGTGCTGCTCCCCGACGGGCGCTCGCTGGATCTGCGCCGGGCACCCGAGGTCCGTACCGCCTGCACCGAGGCCTACGGCCCGCATCCCTCCGCCGCCCCCTGGCTGGTCTCGCTCCCGGAACTGCTGGGTGTGCTCAGCGCGCACGAGTGGCGCCGCAAGGGCGTCCCGGTGCCGGAGCTGGGGGCCAGGATCCATCCGCACTACGGGGTGTTCTCGCCGGTCCGCGGCGAGTATCTGCGCCTGGTGGCGCGGGCGCCGCTGCCCGCCGGGGCGGTCACGGCCTTCGACCTGGGCACCGGCACCGGTGTCCTGGCCGCCCTGCTGGCGCGGCGCGGCGTGGCCCGGGTGGTGGCCACCGACCGCAGCCGGCGGGCCCTGGCCTGCGCCCGGGACACCGCGCGCCGGCTGGGGCTCGCCGACCGGATCACGGTGCGGGGCCCGGAGCTGTACCCGCCGGGCCGGGCCGGGCTGATCGTCTGCAACCCGCCGTGGCTGCCCGGCCTGCCGGCCTCCGAGGTGGAACTGGGGGTGTACGACGAGGACAGCGCCATGCTGCGGGGCTTCCTGACCGGGGTGCGCGGGCATCTGGCGCCGGGCGGTGAGGCGTGGCTGATCCTCTCCGACCTGGCGGAGCGGTTGGGGCTGCGCGGCCGCGACGCGCTGCCCGCCGCGATCGGGGCGGCCGGGCTGCGGGTGGTGGCCCGGCTGGACACGGTGCCGGGTCATCCCCGGGCCGTGACCGATCCGACCCGCTGCACGCGGCGCGGGCAGGCGAGATCACCTCACTGTGGCGGCTGGTGCCGCGCTCCTAGCCGGCGGGGGGGGGGGGGGGGCGCGGG
>NZ_JBHWJL010000124.1:0-13832 GCF_042731495.1 Streptomyces sp. NPDC059853 | reverse complement strand
ATGATGACGTCCGGGTCGTTGATGATCGCCATGGCGATCATCACCCGCTGCCGCATCCCGCCGGAGAACTCGTGCGGGTACGCGCCCAGCCGCTTCTCGGGCTGCGGGATGCCGACCAGGTCGAGCATGTCCTTGGCCCGGCGCAGGGCTTCCTTGCGGGGGACGAGATGGTGCGCGAGGACGGCCTCGGACAGCTGGTCGCCGATGGTGCGGACCGGGTTGAGCGAGGTCATCGGGTCCTGGAAGATCATCGCGATCTTCCGGCCGCGCAGCGCCCGCTGCTCCTTGGGGCGCATGCTGAGCATCTCCTGGCCCCGGTAGCGGATGGAGCCCTTGATGCGGGCGGACTTGGGCAGCAGGCCCATGACCGCCATCGAGGACACCGACTTGCCGGACCCGGACTCGCCGACGATGCCCAGCACCTCGCGGGCGTGCAGCGTGTAGTCGACGCCGCGTACGGCGCGGACCACTCCGTCGTCGGTGGGGAACTCGACGGTCAGGTTCTCGACTTCGAGGATGGCTTCGTCGGTGGGCGGCCGGGAGTCGGCGAGGGTGCGTGCCTCGTGCACGTCCTCGGCCGCCTCGGTCACGACGGGGGCGCCGGGAGTGGCGGCGGGGGGGTTGGTCACAGACATCAGTCACGCACCCGGTTCTGTCGGGGATCGAAGGCGTCACGCAGACCGTCGCCGATGAAGTTCACCGAGAGAGCGATCAGGATGATGAAGACACCGGGCCAGTAGAAGAGCCAGGGCCGGGTGCCGAGCGCCGTCTGGTAGTCGCTGATCAGCCGGCCGAGCGAGGTGTCCGGCGGCTGCACGCCGAGGCCGACGAAGGACAGGCCCGTCTCCAGCAGCACCGCCGAGGCGATGGCCAGCGTCACCGACACGATGATGATGCCGATCGTGTTGGGCAGGATGTGCTTGAAGATGATCCGCCGGGAGGAGGTGCCGACCGAGCGGGCCGCTTCCACGAACTCCTTCTCGCGCAGCGAGAGCACCTCGCCGCGGACGAGTCTGGCGGTCTGCATCCAGGTCACCAGGCCCAGGAAGACGCCGAACAGGACGATGCCGCGGCCCGCGATCATGGTGCCGATCAGACCGGCGATCAGCAGGGTGGGAACGGCGATCAGCACGTCGCTGGAGCGCATCAGGGTGGACTCGGTCCAGCCCCGGAAGTAGCCGGCGGCGGCGCCGATGACCGTGCCGACGAAGGTGGCGATCAGGCCGACCAGCAGCGCGATCACCAGGGAGACCTGGGCGCCGCGCATGGTGAGGGCGAAGTAGTCGCGGCCGATGTTGTCCTGGCCGAAGGGGTGTTCGCCCAGATGGATGCCGCCGCCGCCGAGGAACTCGGGGATGACGGAGAGGGTGGGCCGCCCGCCGTCGACGGCGGTGGCGGTGGCGGTGGGTGTCTTGTCCCACCAGCCGGGTATGGGCCCGGCGCCGATGGAGGTCACGGCCAGGCCGACCACCAGGATGAACAGCACCAGACCGACCATGGCGCCCTTGTGCCGGAAGAACCGGCGCCGGACCAATTGGCCCTGGCTGCGGGCGACGATGCTCATGCCCTGGGCGGTGGTGTCCGCGGTGCCGGGCGGGCCGGCGGCCTCCGGTCCCGGCTCGGATCCGGCTTTCTGCGCTGCGCGCTGTGCGTCCGTCATGTCAATCTCCTTCAGGACAGCCGGATGCGGGGGTCGAGGACGGCGTAGGCGATGTCCGCGATCATGTTGAAGACGATGATCGCGCCGCCGGAGACCAGGAAGAACGCCATGATCGGCATCGGGTCACCCTGGTGGATGCCGTCCAGCAGCATGGTGCCCATGGCCCGCCAGCCGAAGACCTTCTCGGTGATGACCGCACCGCCGAGCACGGTGCCGATGTCGTAGCTCACCAGGGTGGTGATCGGGATCATGCCGTTGCGCAGCACGTGCCGGGTGACCACGGCGCGCTCGCTCAGGCCCTTGGCGCGGGCGGTGCGCACGTAGTCCTGGTTCATGACCTCCAGCATGCTGGCGCGGGTGTAACGGGAGTACGTGGCCAGCGAGATCAGCACCAGCGCCAGGCTGGGCAGGGCGAGGTGGCCGAACGAGTCGAGGCCGCTCTGCCAGAAGGTGCCGTCGTAGTTGGGGGTGCTGGCGCCGATGGTGGAGATGGGCCGGCCGCCGACCGAGTCGCTGTAGGAGGCGAAGGACTGGAGCATCCGGTCCAGGAAGATGACCGCGCCGGTGAACAGGCCGGTGAAGATCGCGGCCGGGATGGCGTTGCGGCGGTACAGGTCGCCGCCCACGTACCAGCCGACGCCGTACCCGACGCCCGCCGTGACCAGCGCGAGCAGCAGCAGGGTCAGCAGGTTGGGGTCCTCCAGGACCGGGCCGAGCGCGAAGTAGGCGACGATGCCGAGTCCGGCGGATATGAGCGCGGCCTTCATCGGCGGTGCCCACTCCAGGCCGCTGACCAGGACGGTGAAGCCGATGGCGCCGCCGAGCGCGGTGAGGGCGACCACGATCGGGCCCAGACCCGGGTCGTTGAACCAGCCGGTGGCGGAGAGCACCGAGAGCAGGACGACCATGCCGGCGAGCGTGGTGCCGAAGACGGTGAGCCGGCTGCGCCGGTCGCCGACCACCAGACCGCCCGCGGTGAGCGCGGTGACCAGCGAGATGCCGGCGATGAACGGCACGGAGATGACGGGGTCGGCCAGCCAGTCGTTGAAGTCGATCGCCATGAACTCCTTGAGGAGGGTGGCGATCCAGAACGACGGCAGCGAGAAGCAGACGAACGCCACGAAGGTGACGCTCTGGTCCAGGGCGCTGTACTGGCGCAGCGCGGAGATGACGCCGATGGTGATGCCGATGACGATCGAGATCACGGTGGCGCCGATGACGAGTTGCAGGGTGGCGCTCACGGCCGCGTCCAGCATCGTGTTGACGCTCAGGCCCTGCCGGTTCACTCCGAGATCGCCTCTGATGGCGTCCCCGAGCCAGAGGAAGTATCTGACGATGAAGGGTTCGTCCAGATGCATCCGTTCGATGATCACGGCCATCGCGCTCTCGCGCGTGTTGTCCGGCAGCTGGCGTGCGTCGGCGAGCGGGTCCTTGACCTTGGTGGCCAGGAAGAAGATCACGATCGTGGCGGTGAAGAACACCCAGATCGAGACGAACAGCCGCCGCACGATGAAGACGAGCATGGCGCTGACTCCTGAAGGTGCGAGTGGTGTGGGAGGTGAAGGGCTGGGGTGGGGGATGGCGTATGAAGACGGGGCCGGGGGTGATGAAGCCCCCGGCCCCGTGAGGCGTATGCCTTGCCGCGGTCGCGGCGCGGTGCGCGGCGCCCGGCTCACCCGTCACGGGTGGTGCGGGCGGCCGTCACCGCCGCGGCCTCAGCCCTTGGACCACTCGTGCACGTTCCAGGTGATGGAGCCCTGGGACGGGTTGGGAACGATGTTCTGGACGCTGTCGCCCCAGGCGGTGATGCCGGGGTGCTGGAAGATCGGGATGGTGACCATGTCCTCCCACAGCTTCAGCTCGATCTCGGCGGCGATGGCCTGGGCGTCCTCCGGGTTGGGGGCGACCAGGATGTCGTCCAGCAGCTGGTCCAGCTCGGGGTTGGAGTAGCAGCCGTTGTTGTTGCCCTTGCCGTCGACCGAGCACTCGGCCGGGCTGCGGAAGGTGGAGTTCCAGCCGGACATCTGGTTCGAGCCGATCCAGGCGAACTGGGCGACGTCGAAGGTGCCCTGCGACAGGCCCCCGGTGGTGTCGAAGAAGTCGGCGGAGGAGACGAACTCGACGTCGAAGCCGGCCTCGTCACAGGACGCCTTCACCAGCGCGCCGGAGTCGTTGCGGCGCTGGTTGTCCAGGGTCTCGACGCGGATCTTGGTGCCGACCGCGTCCTCCTCCTCCAGGATCTGGCGGGCGCGCTCGATGTCGGTGGTGCCGAACTCGGCGATCACCGGGGCGACGGCGTCCACGCCCAGGTCGTAGCCCGGGTCCCAGGGGGCGAGGTTCCGCACGTCCTTGACGGTGGCGTCCGGCACGATGGGCTGGATCAGGTTCTCGACGATCTGCTGCCGCGGGGCGCACAGCGCGAAGGCCTGGCGCAGCGCGAGCGACTCGGAGAACGGGCCCCGGTCGAAGTTGAAGTCCCAGTGCTCGTAGGTGTACTGGTCACCCAGGTAGGTCTGGATGCCGCTGGCCTGCGCGAGCTGGTTGGCGACGTCCACCGTCGGCTGCGGCTGGATGACGTCGACCTCGCCGTTCTGGAGCGCCTGGACCTGCTGCTCCTCGGCGACCATGCGGACGACGATGGTCTTGGTGGCCGGCTGCTCGCCCCAGTACGCCTCGTTGGCGGTGAGGGTGACCGACTGGCCCTCCTCGAATCCGGTCAGCTTGTACGGGCCGGAGGAGGGGATGAGCGACTCGTCGGGCAGCGAGCCGTTGATCAGCCAGCCCTCGTTGAAGAACTGGGCGGCGTCGGCGAGCGCGTCGGCGTCCTCGTCCAGCAGCGCGGCGAGGAACTCCTCGTCGCTCAGCCCGCCCTCACGGGCGACGACGTGCGCCGGCATGATCTTGTTGTTGCCCACGCCCGGGCCGGCGGTCTCCCAGTCGGCGTACGGGGTGTCGTAGACGAGGGTGAAGGACTTGCCGCCCGGCTCGCACTCGGGGCGGGTGGTGTCCTCGATGCCCTGGGTGCCCACGGCGGAGAACAGGCCGTCGATGGCGCCGCTCTGCTGGGTCCACCACAGCTGGATGTCATTGCAGTCGATGGGGTCACCGTCGGACCAGACGGCGGCCTCGTTGATGGTGTACTCGACCGTCAGCGGGTCGTCGGACACCTTCTCGTAGGTGCCGAACTCCTCGTGCGGGGTCAC
Organism: Streptomyces sp. NPDC059853; assembly: GCF_042731495.1. Lineage (NCBI taxonomy): Bacteria > Bacillati > Actinomycetota > Actinomycetes > Kitasatosporales > Streptomycetaceae > Streptomyces > Streptomyces sp. NPDC059853. Next base: position 8,969 of record NZ_JBHWJL010000124.1, on the reverse strand, counting down.
CAGACCGCGCTCCCCGTCGAAGCCCCAGAAGCCGCCGACGGTACCATTGAGTATGGTGCCGTTGGCGTTGGAGTTGGCGCCCGCTGTGGTGGGGTTGTAGCTGTCCAGCGGCTGGGCCCAGGCGAGCGTGACGGTGTCGGCCGAACCCCCGCCGGCGTTGTTGTTCTTGTCTGCGTCGTCGCCGCCGTCGCTGTCGCTGCCGCATGCCGAGAGGACGAGTACGCCTCCCAGGAGAGCAGCGCCGAGCTTCGACGCCCTTCCGAATCGGGTCATCTTGGGCCTTCCACGGTGTGATGACTTGTAGTGTGAAGTTGCGGAGAGCTTCGTCACAGAACCGGGCGCGAACAAGTGCGCAAGAGTGACCGTTGTGCAGCCGAGATGTGAAACAGGCTGAGTTGTTACCTGCATCTACGCGGATATATGGAACAAACGGGCGTTTCCCTGCCGGTAGCACATCGGCAACGTGAACGCGTGTTCGTATTGCGGTCACGGGGAGGAGAACACCTGACCCACCCTGACCCCGGGGGGATGGAAACCTGGTGAAGTTGGGTAAAAACGCTGTGGGGGCGGCGGGTTCCATGATTCGGTGAAGTCCGTATCCGGGTTCAGCGCCTGGGCGCCCCGCCCAGTGCCTGCCGGGCCCGGCGGACGGGCGGCCGAGGGTTTCCCACGGCCGGTCCGTTCACCATCGAACTGCGTGCGTGCGGGAGCCGACCCATGCTCACCACCATTCACACCGCCTATACCGACACCAGGGCCGACGATCTGGCCTGGGCGCTGGGCCGCGAGCCCCTGCCGTCCCTGGCCACCCTCGATCTCGAACTCGGCGGCGCGAGCGTACAACTGCGCGTGCTGGGTGCCTCCCACCAGGTGCTGCTCAGCGCCCTGGACGACTCCTGCTCCGAGACGGTGGCCTGCATGCCGGGCAGCAGAACGCCGCTGCCGCTCGGTGTCTCCAAACGGCTCGGCAGCTTCGACTACGCGTTCGCGGCCCGGGTCGAGACCCTGAGCGCCGGCTCCTTCGCCGGGCGCGCGCAGGAACTGCTCGCCCTGGTCGCCGAGCACCCCCACGGGCTCGCCGCCACCTTCCCCGGGGACCCGCACGCCTTCACGGCCTTACTCGCCCAGCGCCGTGGCGCTCATGTCCACTGGCGTACCTGGCACGCCTATCCGCAGGAGCGGCGCCTGGTGGTCACCAGGACCAGAATCGGCGTGCACGCCACCCCCGTGGGAGACAGGGTGGGCGCGGGGAGTGACGTCATGTCCGGGTCGTGAGCGCGCGCTCGGCAGCCGCGCCCGGGCGGCGCGCGCCCCGGCGGTCCGGCCCGGTGGACGGGCGGGGGACGGAGGCGGCCGCGAGCGGGCTGCCGGTGCCGCCCGGGCTCGGGCGGGCGCTGGTGCTGGCGGGCGTCTTCGTCTGCGCCGCCTGCGGACTGGTCTACGAGCTGGAACTGATCGCGCTCGCGGACCACTTGCTCGGGGACACCGTCACCCACACCTCCGTCGTACTGTCCCTGATGGTCTTCGCGATGGGCATCGGCTCGCTCGCCGCCAAACGGCTGCGCGGGCGGGCCGCCGCCAGCTTCGTGCTGATCGAGGCCCTGCTGGGGCTGGTGGGCGGCAGCTGCGCCGTGGCGCTCCACCTCTCCTATGTGTGGAGCGGCGAGGCCCGATGGGCGCTCTTCGGGTACGCGCTGGCCATCGGGGTGCTGATCGGCGCCGAGATGCCGCTGCTGATGGCCCTGTTCCAACGGGTCCGGGCCCAGGAGGCGGACCGGGCGCTGGCCGATCTGTCGGCGGCCGACTATGTCGGGGCGCTGCTCGGTGGCCTGGCGTTCCCCTTTCTTCTGCTGCCCCTGCTGGGACGGCTGTCGGCGGCCCTGGTCACCGGCGCCGTGAACGCGGCGGCCGGCGGCCTGCTGGTGCTGTGGCTGTTCCGGCGGGAGGTGACCAGGACCGGCCGGTGGCGGCTGCTCTCGCTGAACGCGGGGGTGATCGCCGTCCTGCTGGCGCTCATCCCCCTGATGGGCCCGCTGGAGACGGCCACCGAGGGGGCGCTGGCCGACCACGGGACCGCACGGTCCGCCGACTGAGCCCGGGGACGGCGGGACCCGGCCGCCCCCTGCTGGGTGGCCGGAATCCGTGTCCTGTGTCGGACTAGTCGTTTAAGCGGCCCCAGTGGGTAGGGTCGCCGCATGGAACACGAGGTCTACGTCCCGTTCTCAGCCGCCGTGCTGCGGAGCGCGCTCGCCGATCCGGAGCGGGTCGCCCGGTGTGTTCCCGGCCTCGAACTCGACCGGGAGCAGCCGGCCGGGCCGTCCGCGGCCTCGTCGGCCACCGCCTCGGACCCCGTCCAGGACCCGGACACCGCGACCGCCCCCGCCACGGCGGCGGGCCGGCTGCGGCTGCGCGCCGGCAACACCTCGATCACCTACCGGGGCACCTTCACCCTCACCACGCGGCAGGACACCGGCGTGGTCACGGTCGCGGCCGAGGGCCGTGAGGCGCGGGGCACCGGGAGCGCGGCCCTGAGCCTCACCGTGGTGCCCACGCCGCTGCCGGACGGCTCCGGCACCACCCTGGTCCTGAGCGGCACCGTCGAGAGCAAGGGCCGGCTGCGGTCCCTGGAGGCGCGGCAGCGCGAGGCGGCGGGCCGCCGGCTGCTGGAGCGGTTCCTGGAGGCGCTGGTCGCCGAGTTGGGGCAGGAGGAGGCCGACCGCGGCGAGGTGCCGCCGGTGGCCGGTGCCGGGGGCATCGGGGAGCCGGACGACAACGAACGCGTCATCCCCGGCATCCCCGCCCCCGAGGGGCAGCCGGCCGACCGGGCCGGGCACGGCGGGCAGGAGTTCGAGGACCTGGAGAACCTGGAGCGGCTCGACGGGCTGCGCGAGCTGGACGACCTGGAGGAACTCGACGGTCTCGAAGACCTCGACGACCTGGAGGCGCTGGAGGACCTGGAGGATCTGGAGGACCTGGAGGAGGACGGGGAGGAGACGGTACGCCGTCACACCCCGGCCCCCGAGGCGGACTTCGCCCGCCGGACGATGATCGGCCGCAGCGCCGAGGAGGTCGACCACGCCCCGCCGCGCGGGCGGTACGCCCCCGAGCCGCCGCCGGGCAGCGGCGGCGCGGCCTCGATCCCGCTGCGCTGGGTGGCTCCCGCCGCCGCCCTCGCGCTGGCCTCGGCGGTGCTGGTGGGGCGGGTACTGCGCAAGCGGCGCTGAGGGCGCTCGTTATGGTCTTCGGGTGACCACCGATGACTCAGACCGTCCCGGCGCCCCGGACCCGGCCGTCGTGCTGCGGGCCGGCGACACCCGGCTGACGGTGCGTCCCGACGAGGGCGCCCGGATTTCCTCCCTGCTGGTCGACGGCGCCGAACTGCTGCGGCAGGGCGAGCGCTTCGGCTCCTTCGTGATGGCGCCCTGGTGCGGCAGGACCCGGGAGGGCCGCTTCCGCAACGGCGGCCTCACCCACCGGCTGCCGGTGGCCGAGGGCCAGCAGCACGCGATGCACGGCACGGTACGGGGCAGGCCCTGGCGTACGCTGCGCGCCGGTGAGCGGACGGCGGCCTTCAGCCGGGCCATCGGCGGCGACGGCCCGGAGGGCGACGCCTGGCCGTACGCCGGCCTCGTCACCCAGACCGTCGAACTCGCCGAGGACGGCGGCGGGGTGACGCTGACCCTCGGGGTGGAGACCGACGGGGTGTCCTTCCCCGCGCAGGCCGGCTGGCACCCGTGGTTCGTGCGCCGGCTCAGCCCGGAAGGTCCCGGGGTGGAACTGGACTTCACGGCCGGATGGCAGGAGGAGCGCGGGGCGGACCATCTGCCCACCGGGCAGCGGATCGCGCCGCTGCCGGGGCCGTGGGACGACTGTTTCGGGATGCCGGAGGGGGTCGCGGTCACGCTCACCTGGCCGGGGCAGCTGGAGCTGAAGGTGACCAGCCGCACCGAGTGGGTGGTGATCTACGACGAGGTGGCCGAAGCGGTGTGCGTGGAACCGCAGTCGGGGCCGCCGGACGGGCTGAACACCACCCCTCGCCTGGTCACCCCCATCGAGCCGCTGGAGATCTCCACGGTCTGGACCTGGCGGCGGCTGCCGTAATGTCGGCTTTCATGAACGCGCGTGAGACCCTGCTGCGGCAGATTCAGAACAAGGCCGTGGTGCACGGCAAGGTGACCCTCTCCTCCGGGGTGGAGTCCGACTACTACGTCGATCTGCGGCGGATCACCCTCGACGGTGAGGCCGCCCCGCTGGTCGGCGAGGTGCTGCTGGAGGCCACCGCGCATCTGGAGTACGACGCGGTCGGCGGGCTGACCCTGGGCGCCGACCCGGTGGCGGCGGCGATGCTGCACGCCGCCGCGGCGCGCGGCCGGCGTCTCGACGCGTTCGTGGTGCGCAAGGCGCAGAAGGTGCACGGGCTCCAGCGCCGGGTGGAGGGCCCCGAGGTGGCGGGCCGCCGGGTGCTGGTCGTCGAGGACACCTCCACCACCGGTTCCTCGGCGCTGGAGGCGGTGGCCGCGGTGCGCGAGGCCGGTGCCGAGGTCGTCGCGGTCGCGGTGATCATCGAGCGGGGCGCGGCCCCGGCGGTGGAGGCGGCCGGACTGCCGTATGTGCAGATCTACGGGCTGCCCGAGCTGGGCCTGGGCTGACCGTCCGGCGCGCTCCGCCCCGGCATGGCTACGCAGGGTCACTGTTTCACGTGAAACAGTGACCCTGCGTGCCTATGGCCCCCGCCACACTGGTGCATCTGTTCCGGTCTGGGAGGATGGGCGGGACGCGGACCCGCACGGATATCAAGGAGCGGACAGATGCCCATCGCAACCCCCGAGGTCTACAACGAGATGCTCGACCGGGCGAAGGCAGGCCGGTTCGCCTACCCCGCCATCAACGTCACCTCGACGCAGACCCTGCACGCCGCGCTGCGCGGCTTCGCCGAGGCGGAGAGCGACGGCATCGTGCAGATCTCCACGGGCGGTGCCGAGTTCCTCGGTGGGCAGTACGACAAGGACATGGTGTCCGGCGCCCGGGCCCTGGCCGAGTTCGCCCACATCGTCGCCGAGAAGTACCCGGTGAACATCGCGCTGCACACCGACCACTGTCCCAAGGGCAAGCTGGACGGCTACGTCCGCCCGCTGCTCCAGCTCTCCAAGGAGCGCGTCGCCCGCGGCGAGAACCCGCTCTTCCAGTCCCACATGTGGGACGGCTCCGCCGAAACCCTGAAGGACAACCTGGAGATCGCCGAGGAGCTGCTGGCGATCGCCGCCGCCGCCAAGATCGTGCTGGAGGTGGAGATCACCCCCACCGGCGGCGAGGAGGACGGCGTCAGCCACGAGATCAACGACAAGCTCTACACCACCGTCGACGACGCGCTGCGCACCGCCGAGGCGCTCGGCCTGGGTGAGAAGGGCCGCTACCTGCTGGCCGCCTCCTTCGGCAATGTGCACGGCGTCTACAAGCCCGGCAACGTCGTGCTCCGCCCCGAACTCCTCAAGGACCTCCAGGAGGGTGTCGGCCAGCGCTACGGCAAGGAGAGCCCGTTCGACTTCGTCTTCCACGGCGGCTCCGGTTCCACCCGCGAGGAGATCGCCACCGCGCTCGCCAACGGCGTCGTGAAGATGAACCTCGACACCGACACCCAGTACGCCTTCACCCGGCCCGTCGCCGACCACATGTTCCGCAACTACGACGGCGTGCTGAAGGTCGACGGCGAGGTCGGCGACAAGAAGACCTACGACCCGCGCAGCTGGGGCAAGCTCGCCGAGGCCGGCATGGCCGCCCGGGTCACCCAGGCCTGCGGCGACCTGCGCTCCACCGGCACCCGCCTGAAGTAGCGAGGTCGGCGCACCGCCCCCGAGCAGGCAGACTGGACGGCATGTCCCTTCACGAGAACCTGCTCGGGGGCCCGCCCCCGACCCATCTGCCCGACGACCCCGGGCCGCGCGAGCTGCTCGCCTCCGGCACCGCGCCGGCCGAGGTGGCCGCCGCGTACCCGGCCTCCTCGCTCGCCTGGGCCCAGCTCGCCGACGACGCGTTCGCCGAAGGCGCCACCGTCGCCTCCTACGCCTACGCCCGCACCGGCTACCACCGGGGCCTGGACGCGCTGCGCCGCAACGGCTGGAAGGGGCACGGCCCCATCCCGTTCGAGCACGAGCCCAACCGGGGTTTCCTGCGCGCCCTGCACGCCCTCGCGCGCGCCGCGCAGGCCATCGGCGAGCAGGAGGAGTACGAGCGCTGCACCACCTTCCTGCGCGACAGCTCCCCGACGGCGGCCGAGACCCTGTCCTGATCGGGCCGCACCCCGGGCCGTGTGAGGCACGGCCTGCCCCCGGGCGCCCCACCACACGACGGAGGGGCGCCCGTCGCGCGTCCGGCACGTAATCTGCCGCTGACACCCGGCGATCCCGGGGACGACGGACGACCGTGTGAAGGAGCGAGCCATGTCGGACACCGCCGGCGAGCCGACGCTGACCTACGACGGCAGCACACCGTACGAGGACTATGTACGGGCCGAGGTGCTGACCCACCTCCAGCGCCCGCTGTCCGACGACCCGGGGGAGATGGCGTTCCTCGTCACCACCCAGGTCATGGAGCTGTGGTTCACGGTGATCGTGCACGAATGGCGGACCGCCGCCGACGCGCTGCGCGAGGACGACCTGCCGCGCGCCCTGGCCGCGCTGCGCCGCTCCGGCTACCAGCTGACCGCGCTCAACGCCTCCTGGGAGCCGCTGGCGCACCTCACCCCCGGCGAGTTCAACGCCTACCGGGCGGCCCTGGGGGAGGGCTCCGGCTTCCAGTCGGCGATGTACCGGCGGCTGGAGTTCCTGCTCGGCGAGAAGTCGGCCGCCATGCTGGTCCCGCACCGGGGCACCCCGAAGGTCCACGACGAACTGGCCAAGGCCCTGCACGAACCGAGCCTGTACGACGAGGCGCTCGGCTATCTCTCCCGGCACGGCGAGGCACCGCTGCCCGCCGAGGTGCTGGCCCGTGACTTCCGGACCCGCTACGAGCCGCACCCGGCGGTGGAGGCCGCCTGGCAGCGGGTGTACGCGGCGGGCGAGGGCCCGCTGCTGGCCCTCGGCGAGGCGCTGACCGAGGTGGCCGAGCTGGTGTGGCGCTGGCGCAACGACCATCTGGTGGCCACCCGGCGGGCGATGGGCGGCAAGACCGGGACCGCGGGATCGGCCGGGGTGGCCTGGCTGGAGAAGCGGGCGGCCAAGCACGTCTTCCCCGAACTGTGGACGGCCCGCAGCCATGTCTGAGACGGACACGGAGACGGCGATGACGACGACCACGGCCGCGGCGGCCGAAGCCGCCCGGCTGGACGCCACCGACCCGCTGCGCGCCAAGCGCGCCGCGTTCGAGCTGGACGACACCGTCTACCTCGACGGCAACTCGCTGGGCGCGCTGCCCCGTACCGTCCCCGGCCGGATCGCGGAGGTGATCGGCCACGAGTGGGGCCGGCTGCGCATCCGCTCCTGGACCGAGTCCGGCTGGTGGACCGCGCCGGAGCGGGTCGGCGACCGGATCGCCCCGCTGCTGGGCGCGGCGGCCGGCCAGGTGGTGGTGGGCGACTCCACCAGCGTCAACGTCTTCAAGGCGCTGGTGGCCGCCGTCCGGCTGGCCCCCGAGGGGCGCGACGAGATCCTGGTCGACGCCACCACCTTCCCCACCGACGGCTACATCGCCGCCTCGGCCGCCCGGCTGACCGGCCGCACCCTGCGCCCCGTCCCGGCCGGGGACATCGCCGCCGAAGCCGGCCCGCGCACCGCGGCCGTCCTGGTCAACCACGTGGACTACCGCACCGGCGCCCTGCACGATCTGCCCGCGATCACCGCGGCGGTGCGGGCGGCCGGGGCGGTGAGCGTCTGGGACCTGTGCCACAGCGCCGGCGCGCTGCCGCTCGCGCTGGACGCCGACGGCGTCGACCTCGCGGTCGGCTGCACCTACAAGTATCTGAACGGCGGCCCCGGAGCCCCCGCCTACCTGTACGTCCGGGCCGCGCACCAGGCGGCGTTCGACTCCCCGCTGCCGGGCTGGAACTCGCACGCCGAACCGTTCGCGATGTCCCCGCGCTACCGCCCGGCGTCCGGCGCGCCGCGCGGCCGGGTCGGCACCCCGGAGATCCTGTCGCTGCTGGCCCTGGAGGCCGCGCTGGAGGTCTGGGACGGGGTGGACCTGGCGCGGGTACGGGCCAAGAGCCTGGCGCTCACCGCCTTCTTCGAACGCTGCCTGGCGGGTGCCTTGCCGGTCCTCACCCCGGCGGAGCCCGGGCGGCGCGGCAGCCAGGTCGCGCTGCGCTGCCCGGACGCGCGCCGGGTGACCGGGGAACTGGCCGCGCGCGGGGTGATCGCCGATTTCCGCGAACCGGACGTGCTGCGGTTCGGGTTCACGCCGCTGTACACCTCGTTCGCCGAGACGGAGCGCGCCGCGCGCACCCTGACCGAGGTGCTGGCCGGGACGCCGCCCCGCCCGGCCCCGGCCGAAGCCCCCGACGCGGGCCGGGACGCCGAGGAGGCGGCGGCGCTGCTCGCCCGGCCGCCCGCGCCCCCGGACCGTACGCTGCGCTACCGGCCGGGCCCGGACGGGGTCGTCGATCTGTACGGGGACGGGGACCCGCGCGTGGTCCTGGTGCACGGCGGCTGGTGGCGCACCGCGTACGACCGCGCCCATCTCGCGCCGCTGGCCGCCGCACTGGCCGGGCGGGGCGTACCGGTGGCGCTCGTCGAGTACCGCCGCGGCCCCGGCGGCTGGCCCGCGGCGGGCGAGGACCTGCGCGCCGCGCTGGCGGCCCTGCCCGGCGACGGGCCGCTGACCCTGGCCGGTCACTCGGCAGGTGGACAGCTGGCGCTGTGGGCGGCGGCCGGGGACGCGGGCCGCGTCGCCCGCGCCGTGGTGGTCTCGCCGGTGGCCGATCTGCGCGAGGCCGCCCGGCTCGGGCTGGGCGCGGGCGCGGTCGGCACCTTCTTCGG
>NZ_JBHWJL010000123.1:0-14044 GCF_042731495.1 Streptomyces sp. NPDC059853 | reverse complement strand
GGACCACCCCGTGTGGTCCGGGCCGCCGTCACATCCGCCCCGGGCGGCGGCTCCCGTCCCGCCCGCCCTCCAGCGGCAGCTTCCGGACACCGGCGGTAACAGGAAGTTGCCGTGCTTTTCAACTGATGTGCTTCAACAAGGTGTTGAGCTTCCGTCAGCCGCTCCGTAGGTTCTCACTCCGGACCCCCCCACCGGCCCGCGATCCGGGCCGCCGAACTCCGGAGGACGCGCCATGCGCCTGCGTCAACGCCTTGCCACCGGCTTCACCGCCCTCGCCCTCGCCCTCGGCGCCGTGGCGGTCTCGGCCGCTCCGGCCTCCGCCGCACCCGCCGACAAGCCCCAGGTGCTCTCCAGCTGGACCCAGACCAGCGCCTCCAGCTACAACTCCTGGCTGTCGGCGCGCAACAACCAGGCCGGCTGGGCCGCGTACGGCTTCGACTGGTCCACCGACTACTGCTCCTGGTCGCCCGACAACCCGTTCGGCTTCCCCTTTGAGATGTCATGTGCGCGTCATGACTTCGGTTACCGCAACTACAAGGCCCAGGGCACCTTCGCCGCCAACAAGGCCCGGCTCGACAACGCCTTCCACGAGGACCTGAAGCGGGTCTGCACCCGCTACACCGGCGCCACCAAGACCTCCTGCGACGGCCTCGCCTGGACCTACTACCAGGCGGTCCGCGCCTTCGGCTGACCGACCGGCCCCCGGCCCGCGCTGTGAGGCGCCCCACACGGGCGCATGCGGCGCGGGCCGGCGTGGCAGACTGGTAGCCGTACAACACGACACAAGCGCACTCCGGGGTCGGTGAAACTCCGAGCCGGCGGTTACAGTCCGCGACCCGTCCGCCCACCAGCGGCCGGTTGACCAGGTGGAATTCCTGGACCGACGGTTAAAGTCCGGATGGGAGGCAGTGCGCGACGGAGCAGGACCGGCATGTCCGGCCGCGGGCCGTCCCCGTACACGGGTCACCCCCGCGTCCCGGGCCACCCCTGATTCCGTTCGTCCCGTGATGCCCCGGAGTCCGTGCCAGAAAAGGCAGGAGGACCCGGTGGCCGCCCCACCCGAAGCGCCCGAGGCCGAAGCCGCGGCGATGCGTCACGCCATCGCGCTCGCCGCCCGGGGCCTGGGCCGCACCAGCCCCAACCCGGTCGTCGGCTGCGTCATCCTGGACGCCGCGGGACACCGCGTGGGCGAAGGCTGGCACCAGCGGGCCGGCGGACCGCACGCCGAGATCCACGCCCTCACCCGGGCGGGCGAACGCGCCCGCGGCGGCACCGCCGTCGTCACCCTCGAACCGTGCAACCACACCGGCCGCACCGGCCCCTGCGCCCAGGCCCTCATCGCCGCCGGAATCCGCCGCGTCCGCTACGCCGTCCCCGACCCCGACCCCGCCGCGCGCGGGGGCGCCGCCACCCTGCGCGCCGCCGGGATCACCGCCGAACCCGGCCCGTACGCCGAGGAGGCCGCCGACGGCAACATCGCCTGGCTCACCTCCGTCCGGCTCGGCCGCCCCCACGTGCACTGGAAGTACGCCGCGACCCTGGACGGCCGGATCGCCGCCGCCGACGGCAGCAGCCGCTGGATCACCTCCGCCGAGGCCCGCGCCGACGTCCACCGGCTGCGCGCCGGGACGGACGCCGTCCTCGTCGGCTCCGGCACCGCGCGCGCCGACGACCCGCACCTCGCCGTCCGCGGCATCCCCGGCGCCCGGCAGCCGCTGCGGGTCGTCCTCGACACCGAGGGCACCGCCGTCACCCCCGGCGCCCGCGTCCTGGACGACACCGCGCCCACCCTCGTCGCCGTCGCCGAGGACCGCCCCGCCACCCCGGCGGGCGCCGCGCGCACCCTGCGGCTGCCGCGCGCCGCCGACGGGCGCGGCCTCGACGTACCCGCCCTGCTCGCCGCCCTGCACGCGCGGGAGATCCGCTCCGTCCTGCTGGAGGGCGGCCCCACCCTCGCCGGGGCCTTCGCCGCCGCCGGAGCCCTCGACCGCGTCACCGGCTACCTCGCCCCCGCCCTCCTCGGCGCCGGGCCCGCCGCCCTCGGCGACGCCGGAATCACCACCATCGCGCAGGCGTTGCGCCTGCGGATCACCGCCGCCGACCGGATCGGACCCGATCTGCGGATCACCGCCGTCCCGGTCCCCGCACCCGCCACCGCCGTCAAGGAGTCCTGAGTGTTCACCGGAATCGTCGAAGAACTGGGTGAGGTCACCGCCGTCGAGACCCTCGGCGACTCGGCCCGGCTGCGGCTGCGCGGCCCGCTGGTCAGCGAGGGCGCCGCCCTCGGCGACTCCATCGCCGTCAACGGGGTCTGCCTCACCGTCACCGGGACCGAGGACGGCGCCTTCACCGCCGACGTGATGGCCGAGACCCTGCGGCGCTCCTCCCTCGGCGCGCTCACCACCGGCTCCCGGGTCAACCTGGAGCGCCCGCTCGCCCTCGGCGGCCGGCTCGGCGGCCACCTCGTCCAGGGCCACGTGGACGGCACCGGCACCCTCCTGGCCCGCGAACCCGCCGAGCACTGGGAACTGGTCACCGTCTCGCTCCCGGCCGGTCTGGCCCGCTACGTCGTCGACAAGGGCTCCATCACGGTGGACGGCGTGAGCCTGACCGTCGTCGAAGCGGGCGAGGACCGGTTCACCGTCTCCCTCATCCCCACCACCCTGGCCCTCACCACCCTCGGCATCAAGCAGCCCGGTGACCCGGTCAACCTGGAGGTCGACGTGATCGCCAAGTACGTCGAGCGGATGGTCCGCGTGGGCGGCGCGACCGGCGGCGCGGCCGTGGACGGAGCGGCCCGATGAGCCTCTTCGACCCGCTCCACGAGGTCGCGTTCCGCGCCTTCGGGCAGGACGTCATCTGGTCGGACATGACCGGCAACCTCATCGGCCTGGCCGCCCTCGCGCTCGGCTGGCGCCGCTCGGTGTGGACCTGGCCCGCCCAGCTGCTGTCCGGCCTCGTCCTCATCGCGGCCTACGCCTCCGCCCACCTCGGCGGCGGCGTCGGCAAGCAACTGCTGGTGATCGTCGTCGCCCTGTGGGGCTGGCGGCAGTGGCGGGCCGGCCGGCAGGAGGCCGCCGACGGCCAGATCGCCGTGCGGTTCGCCACCCCCCGCGAACGCCTCGCCCTGGCGGCGGGCGCGGTGGCCGGCACCCTCGCCGTGGGCTGGCTGTTCACCGCCGTTCCCTCCCTGTCGTGGAACCCGTGGCCCGACGCCTACATCTTCGTCGGCACCCTGGTGGCCATGGTCGCCCAGGCCCGCGGCCTGGTGGAGTTCTGGTTCGCCTGGCTGCTGGTGGACGTGGTGGGCGTCCCGCTGGCCTTCAGCAGCGGACTGGCCTTCTCCGGACTCGTCTACGTCTTCTACCTCGTCCTCGTCCTGTGGGGGCTGCGGGACTGGTGGCGCCGCTCCAGCGCCCCCGCCGCACGCCCCGTCCTGGAAGGAGCAGCCGCATGACCAGCGCCCCCGCGGGCCCGGACCCGGACCTCGCTCTCGACCCGGTGGAGCGGGCCGTCGCCGACATCGCGCTCGGCCGCCCCGTGATCGTCGTCGACAACCCCGGCCGGGAGAACGAGGGCGACCTCGTCCTGGCCGCCGAGAAGATCACCCCCGAGATCGTGGCGTTCATGATGAGCGAGTGCCGCGGACTGATCTGCGTACCCCTTGAGGGTCCCGATCTCGACCGGCTGCGGCTGCCCCAGATGGTCACCGAGAACACCGAGCCGATGGCCACCGCCTTCACCGTCACCGTCGACGCCGGACCCGCCCACGGCGTCACCACCGGCATCTCCGCCGCCGACCGCGCCACCACCATCGCGCGCCTCGCCGACCCGGCCGCGACCGCGGACGACTTCGTCCGCCCCGGCCACGTCTTCCCGCTGCGCGCCCGCCCCGGCGGCGTGCTGGCCCGCCCGGGCCACACCGAGGCCGGCGTGGACCTCGCCCGGCTCGCCGGACTGCGCCCGGCCGCCGTCATCGTGGAAATCGCCGGCGAGGACGGCGCCATGCTGCGGCTGCCCGAACTCGTACCCTTCGCCCGCAAACACGGCCTCGCCATCATCTCCATCGAGGACCTGATCGCCCACCGCGCCGCCGCGGCGGGCCCCGCCGCACCCGAGGACGCGCCCGCCGTACGCCGCGAGGCCGTCACCACCCTGCCCACCGCCCACGGCGAGTTCCAGGCGCACGGCTACCGCTCCGCACCCGACGGCACCGAGCATCTCGCCCTGGTCACCGGCGACATCGGCGACGGCGAGGACGTCCTGGTGCGGCTGCACTCCGAGTGCCTGACCGGCGACATCTTCGGCTCCCAGCGGTGCGACTGCGGCCCGCAGCTGGCCGCCTCCCTGGAACGCGTCCGGGCCGAGGGACGCGGGATCGTGCTGTACCTGCGCGGCCACGAGGGCCGGGGCATCGGACTGGTGTCCAAACTGCGCGCCTACGAACTCCAGGAACGCGGCCGGGACACCCTCGACGCCAACCTCGAACTCGGCCTGCCCGCCGACGCCCGCGACTACGGCGCCGGCGCCCGCATCCTCGCCGACCTCGGCGTGCGCTCGGTGCGGCTGCTCACCAACAACCCCGCCAAGACCGCCGCCCTGACCGCGCACGGGCTGACCGTCACCGGACGCGAGCCGATGCCCGCCCCGGCCGGCCGGCACAACCTGCGCTACCTGCGCACCAAACGCGACCGCATGGGCCACGACCTGCCCTGGCTGGACGGCGCCGAACTGTCCGCCTGCGCGGGACAGTGACCCCCCTCCCCACCCTCCCCTCCCCGAAAGGCAGGACCACGACATGAGCGGAACCGGCGCCCCCGAGGTGACCGTGGCCCACGGCGGCGACCTGCGGATCGCCGTCGTCGCCGCCCAGTGGCACCACACCGTGATGGACGGCCTCCTCGACGGAGCCCGGCGCGCCCTGAAGGAGCTGGGCGTCGCCGACTCCACCGTGCTGCGCGTCCCCGGCAGCTTCGAACTGCCGGTCGCCGCCCGCGCCCTGGCCGGTCAGGGCTACGACGCCGTCGTCGCCCTCGGTGTCGTCATCCGCGGCGGCACCCCGCACTTCGACTACGTGTGCCAGGGCGTCACCGCCGGCCTCACCCAGGTCAGCGTGGACACCGGGGTCCCCGTCGGCTTCGGCGTCCTGACCTGCGACACCGAACAGCAGGCCCTGGACCGGGCCGGGCTGCCCGGCTCCACCGAGGACAAGGGACACGAGGCCGTGACCGCCGCCGCAGCGACCGCCGCCGCCCTGCGCTCGCTCACCGCACCCGCGCGGTGACCGGCCCGGCGCACGCCGTAGGCTGAGGGTCACCATGGCCAACAAGACATTTGAGCAGCTCTTCACGGAACTCCAGCACAAGGCCGCCCACGGCGACCCCGCCACCTCGCGCACCGCCGAGCTGGTCGCCTCGGGCGTGCACTCCATCGGCAAGAAGGTTGTCGAGGAAGCCGCCGAGGTGTGGATGGCCGCCGAGCACGAAGGCACCGAGCGGACCGCCGAGGAGATCTCCCAGCTGCTGTACCACCTCCAGGTGATGATGGTCGCCCGGGGCATCTCCCTGGACGATGTATACGCTCATCTGTGAGGCGTACCCCGCCCGCACCCCGTCCGTCCCCGACCCCGCACTCTCCCGAAGGAATCACGCCCCATGCTGCGCATCGCCGTCCCCAACAAGGGTTCCCTGTCCGAGCCTGCGTCGGCGATGCTCCATGAGGCCGGCTACCGGCAGCGCAAGGACCGCCGCGAACTCGTCCTGATCGACGCCGACAACGAGGTCGAGTTCTTCTTCCTGCGCCCCCGCGACATCGCCGTGTACGTCGGCTCCGGCAAGCTCGACATCGGCATCACCGGCCGGGACCTGCTGCTGGACTCCGGCGCCGAGGCCGAGGAGATCAAGCAGCTGGGCTTCGCCGGCTCCACGCTGCGCTACGCCACCCGCCCCGGCACCGTCACCGACGTCAGCCAGTTCGACGGCCTGTCGATCGCCACCTCCTTCCCCGGTGTGGTCCGCGCCCACCTCGCCGAGAACGGCGTGAAGGCGTCGGTGGTCCGCCTCGACGGCGCGGTGGAGACCGCCATCAGCCTGGGCGTCGCGGAGGTCATCGCGGATGTGGTGGAGACCGGCACCACCCTGCGCCAGGCGGGCCTGGAGATCATCAGCGCCCCCATCCTGGAATCGGAGGCCGTGGTCATCCGGCGGCGCGGCGACGACCGCGCCGAGCCCAAGGTCGAGCAGTTCCTGCGCCGCCTCCAGGGCGTCCTGGTCGCCCGCCGGTACGTGATGATGGACTACGACATCCGCGCCGAACTGGTCGAGAAGGCCGTCGCCCTCACCCCGGGCCTCGAATCCCCGACCGTCTCCCCGCTGCACGACCAGGGCTGGGTCGCGGTCCGCTCCATGGTCCCGGTCCGGGACGCGCAGCGGGTGATGGACGACCTGTACGACATGGGCGCCCGCGCCATCCTCACCACCGGCATCCACGCCGCCCGGCTGTGAGCGCCCCCATGACCGGCACGGACGAGAACGAGGACCACGTGAAGGCGACCGGCGACCCGCCCGCCCCCCAGCCCCGGGCCCAGGCCCCCGCCCCGGCCGCGCCGCCCGGACTGCCGGTGGTGTTCCGCCCGGTGCTCACCCGGGTCATCCTCATGGTCACCGGCGCCGTCGTCCTCGCCGTGCTCCTGGTCATCGCCGTCATCGTGCCGGTGAGCGCCAGCACCTGGGGCCTGGGCGACCGCTTCACCGTGGCCGGCACCGGCCTCGCCGCCTGGGGCGTGCTCGCCGTGCTCTGCCGCCCCAAGGTGCTCGCCGACGCCGACGGGGTGACCGTCGTCAACCTCACCACCAAGCGGCGGCTCGCGTGGGCCGAGATCATACGGGTGAGCCTGCGCCCCGGGGACCCGTGGGTCACCCTCGACCTCGCCGACGGCACCACGCTCGCCGCCATGGGCATCCAGCCCGGCCTCGCCCGGGAACGGGCCCTGGCCGACGCCAGGGCACTGCGCGCCCTCGTCGAGGCGCACGGCACCCGCACCGGCGCGTCCGGCGACTGACCCGGCGCGCACGGCGGCTCACGACAGCGGCGGGCGCCTGCCCTTCTCCGGGCGGCCCCGCCCGCTGGACGCCAGCACCTCCCCGTAGGCCTGCATCAGATCCGGCAGCCGCAGCGTCGACAGATCCTGCCGCCCCGGATCGGCGGCCGACTCCGAGAGCCGGATGTCCCGGAACGCACAGCTCGTCTCGTACAGCGTGCGCACGAACCGGCCGTTGCCCAGCTCGTCGATCCAGCCCTCCGCCACCACGTGCGTGCTGATGCTGCGCAGCTCCTCCAGCGCCTCCGGATCCCACACATCCCCGTGATCGGCCGCCAGCAGCTCCCCGATGGCCGTCAGCTCCACCGGCCGGTAGCTGGGGAACTCCACCCGGGCCGAGAACCGGGACCCCAGACCCGGGTTGGCGCTCAGCAGCCGGTCCATGCCCTGCGGATAGCCGGCCAGGATCACCACCAGATGCTCCCGGCTGTCCTCCGCCCGCTTCAGCAGCACCTGGAGCGCCTCGTCCCCGTACGCGTCGCCCTTGCTGTAGCCGGAGTGCACCAGCGAGTACGCCTCGTCGATGAACAGCACCCCGCCCAGCGCCGAATCGATCAGCCGGTTCGCCTTCACCGCCGTCTGCCCGAGGAACTCGCCCACCAGATCGGCCCGCTGCGCCTCCACCAGCCGGTCGTGGCTCAGCAGCCCCAGCGCGTGGAACACCCGGCCCAGGATGCGGGCCACCGTCGTCTTGCCGGTGCCCGAGGGCCCGGAGAACACGAAGTGCCGCTTCGGCGGCTGCACCGGCAGCCCCTGCCCCGAACGCAGCCGCGCCATCCGCAACTGCGCGGACATCGCCCGGACCTGCTCCTTGACCGGTTCGAGCCCGACCATCCGGTCCAGCTCGGCCAGCGTCTGCGCCAGCAGCGCCGGGTCGGGCGCCTGCGGCAGCGCCGGCCCGCCGGCCGGACGCGGACCGTGCCCGCCCGCCGTCCCCGGGCGGCCCGCCGCCCCCGCCGCCCGCCCCTCGCCCGGCGCCGCCGACAGCCGCTCCTCGCCCGCCGGACCGGGCAGCGGCAGCGGCGGCGGCGCGGCGGCGGTGCCGTGCGGGGCCAGCACCAGCTGGGCGGTGTCGCCGTCCTCCACGGCCAGCGCGGTCAGCCGCTCCGCGGTGTCCATGAACTCCGCGTCCACCTGGTGCACCGCCCGGTACAGCGGGATCGCCGCCGCGCTGCGCCCACTGCCCTCCCGCGCCCGGGCCAGCCAGTACCGCAGCTCCTTGCGCTGCGGCTGCTCGCTGCGGCAGCGCATCAGCGCCGTCGCCAGCAGCGGCTCCGCCTGGTCGTACATCTCCAGCCGCACCCGCGCCATCCCGGCGAACAGCCCCGCCTCCACGCCCAGTTGCGGATCGTTCAGCAGTGTCGAGGTGAGCCGGAACAGGCCCTCCCAGTCGCGGGTGAGGTAGCAGCGGCACGCGTGCAGGAACCGCGCCGAGGGGTCGGTGTCCGGCGACGGGCACTGGGCCAGCGCCCGGTCCAGATCGGGCAGCCGGTGGCTGTCCAGCAGCTGCGAGGCGTGCGCCAGCAGCAGATCGCGGTCGGTCTCCAGCACCGGCTGCACCCACCAGCCCAGCCAGTACCAGGAACTGAGCGGCCGCCCGTGCCGGGCCCGCTGCTCCCCGAACCGGGCGCGGTGCCGGTACATCTGGAGCAGCGCCGGGGCCACATCGGTGCGCAGCGCGTGCAACCCCAGCCAGGCGTCCGCCATCCCCGGGTCCTCCCGCACGGCGGCGCGGAACTCCTCCTCGGCCTCCGGATAGGCCGCCGCGGCGTAGGCGTCGACGCCGCGCAGCCACGCCAGGTCGGCCCCGGTGTGCGGCCCGTGAACGCCTTGCGTGCCAGACATCATGACGACCCCCATGCGCGGATACCGCTCAGCTGTCGCACCTCGGTGCCATCAGGATATCCGCCGCGGGTCGGGAGGGATCATCGTCGAAGTGGCGGCGTTCGGCGGCCTCCCAGCCGCGCCAGAAGGCGGCCTGCGCGGGCCCGTCCCGGCGCCGCCCGGCCGCCCAGGCCCGCTCCCGGGGGACGTCCAGCCAGATGAGATGGGCGAGACGGCCGCGCAGCGCCCGCCGCCCGGCCCCCACCCCCTCCAGCAGCACCACCGGGGCCGGCGGGACGGAGGCGGTACGGGTGTAGGCGCGGCGCTCCCAGTCGTACACCTCGTAGTGCGCCGCGGCGCCCCGGCCCAGCGGATCGAGGATCTGCGCGGTCAGCCGGGGCATCCAGCCGAAGAGCGCGTCGTGGCTGGCGAGATCGTCCAGATGGATCACCGGGGCGCCGTCCAGCGCGGCGGCCAGCCGGGCCGCCAGCGTCGACTTGCCGGAGCCGGCGTGCCCGTCGATGCCGATCAGCCGCACCGGGCCGAGGGAGGGCGGCAGGGCGCGCAGCCGGGCGGCGAGTTCGGCGGGGCGCGGCCGGGAGGGGAGGGGCGGAGCGGGCACCCGGCCAGCGTAGTGCCAGTGGTGGACACCAATATTACTGCGCACGGTCGCCCCGGGGTTACTGGCCGTCAGCCCGCCCAGCCGCGATAGTGGGAGGCCGCATCCTGCGACCCCCACCGGGAGGCCCCACCGTGACACCGACGCCACGCCGCACCGTGCTGACCGCCGCCGCGCTCGCCGCCGTCGCCGCGGCGGCCACCGGGAGCCCGGCCGCCGCCGTACCGGGAGGCCGCCGCGCCGCCGGGACCACCGCCGGGACCGTCGAGTACCACGCCTGGACCTCGGCGGCCGACTGGCGCGCGGGCACCGCCCGGGGCACCGCGCTGGTCTCCGGCGACCGCTCCGGGATACTGCTGCGGCGCTCGCAGGGCACCATCGACTACACCGACCCGCACACCGGCACCACCTCGGCCTGGGAGCACGCCGTGTGGCTCTCGCCCGAACACCGGACCGGCCTGCCGGGCACCGAACTGATCGCCTCGTGGAACGCGCACACCCCGGCGGGCACCTTCGTCCGGATCGAGGCGCGCGCCACCTACACGGACGGCACCCTCAGCCCCTGGTACACCCTCGGGGTGTGGGCCTCCGGCGACGGGGACCTGCTGCGCACCTCGCTCGACGGGCAGCGCGACGGCGTCTCCAGCGTGTGGACCGACACGGTGGCGATCGACGACCCGGCCGGGCCGCAGCGCATCACCGGCTACCGGCTCCGGCTGACGCTGCACCGCCGCCCCGGTGCGACCGTGACCCCGGTGGTGTGGCGGGTGGGCACGATGGTCTCCGACGTGCCCGACCGGTTCGAGGTGCCGGCCAGCGCGCCGGGCCCCGCGTCCGGCGTCGAACTCCCGGTGCCCCGGCGCTCGCAGAACATCCACCTCGGCCGCTACCCCGAGTACAACGGCGGCGGCGAGGCCTGGTGCAGCCCCACCTCCTCCACCATGATCCTCGAATACTGGGGCCGGGGCCCCGGCAGCGGGGACCTGGCGTGGGTCGATCCGGCGTACGACGACCCGCAGGTGTGCCACGCCGCCCGGTTCACCTACGACTACGCGTACGGCGGCTGCGGCAACTGGCCGTTCAACACCGCCTACGCCGCCTCCTACCCGGACATGCAGGGCGTGGTCACCCGGATCGCCTCCCTGGCGGACGCCGAGACCCTGATCGCGGCCGGGATCCCGCTGATCACCTCGCAGTCCTTCTACGAGGCGGAACTGGACGGCTCCGGCTACGGCACCTCCGGCCATCTGATGACGGTGATCGGCTTCACCGCCGACGGGGACGTGATCGCCAACGACCCGGCCAGCCCGAGCAACGCGGCGGTGCGGCGGGTCTACCCCCGGCGGCAGTTCGAGAACATCTGGCTGCGGACCAAGCGGTACGACGCGGGCGGCGTGGTGCGCGGCGGCAGCGGCGGGGTGGCCTATCTGTTCTTCCCGGCCCGGGTGACGGCCGCCCAGCGCGCCGCCCTCGCGGCCGTCGGCGTGCGCTGAGCGGCGCGGCCGGCCGGTGCGGTCAGCCGGCCAGCAGCGCGGCGCGCCACAGCTCCTCGCGTTCCTCGGTGTACGCGGCGTCGGCGTGCCAGCTCGCGCCGTGGCCCTCGTTCCACAGGGTGGCCCAGGGCTGCTCGCCGGCCGCGTGCCGCTCCCGCAGGAAGGTGTGCATGGCGCGGCTTCGCCGCGCCAGCAGCGGAACGAGGGCGCGGCGGCCGTCCTCGTCGAGGCCGTAGGCGTCCACGAGGGTCCGCAGCCGGGCCGCGGCGTGCGGGTCGGTGCGCCGCCAGTGCGGGTGGGCGGACAGCGGCAGGAAGCCGTGCGCGGCGTAGGCCAGGTCCCACAGCCGGCTGCCGGGTGCCGCGTTGTCCCAGTCGATGACCGTCCAGCGGCCGGCCGGGCCGTCCTCGGCGATCAGGTTCCACGGGGCCAGGTCGTGGTGGGCGATGATCTCGTGGCCGGGGTCGGGGATCAGGGCGTTCCAGCGGGCGCCGGGCGGCGGGACGAAGCCGGCCACCGCGTCGTGGAAGGCGCGGATCAGCCGGCCGATCCGGGCGAGCCGGCCGGGCGGGTCGAGGAGCGCGAAGCGGTGGGGCCACACCGGCTCGCCGGGCGCGAGGCTCAGCACTTCCCGGCCCCGCTCGTCCAGGCCGAGCGGGCGCGGGGCGGCGGTGAAGCCGGCGCCGTGCAGATGGTCGAGCAGCGCGTGCACCGCGGGCGTCCAGAATCCGGCCGGGCGCCGTACGGTGTCGCCCACCCGCACCACGCCCGCGCTCACATTGCCGCCCGTCAGCGGTTCTTCCTCATGATCGGACACGGGGCCAGGCTGGCAGCCAGGACCGGTGACGCGCGAACGGGTTTCGGGCATACTCCCAACCGCCGGGCCCGGTGATCACCGCGGCCGGCGACGACGACTCCGAGGCAGCGCCGCCGCAACCGCGTCGCGTGCTGCCCGGAGCCCGCCACAGGGAGGAAAGCGCGTGACGATCTCCGCCGAGGGTCTCCAGCCGGTACGGCGTGTCCTGCCCACCCCGGAAGCCCGCGAACTGCTCGATCTGGTCCGGGAGCTGATCCAGCGGGAGATCCTGCCCGCCGCGGACGCGGAGGAGGCGGCCGGGGTCTTCCCCCGCGAGCTGTTCCGCGCACTGTCGCGCACCGGGATCCTGGGCCTGCCCTACCCGGAGGAGTACGGGGGCGGGGAGCAGCCGTACGAGGTGTACCTCCAGGTGCTGGAGGAACTGGCCGCCGCCCGGCTGACGGTGGGGCTCGGGGTGAGCGTGCACACCCTGGCCTGCCACGGGCTGGCCGGCTTCGGCACCAAGGAGCAGCGGGCCGAGTGGCTGCCGGCGATGCTGGGGGAGGGGCTGCTGGGGGCGTACGCGCTGTCGGAGCCGAACGCCGGCTCCGACGCGGCCGGGCTGCGCACCCGCGCGGTGCGCGACGGCGACGACTGGATACTGACCGGCACCAAGGCGTGGATCACCCACGGCGGCATCGCGGACTTCTACACCGTGATGGCCCGCACCGGGGAGGACGGGCCCGGCGGTATCACGGCGTTCCTAGTGCCCGGGGACGCGCCGGGGCTCACCGCCGCCGCTCCGGAGCGGAAGATGGGCATGAACGGTTCGCCCACCGCGCAGCTGCACTTCGACGGGGTCCGGGTGCCGGACGCCCGGCGGCTCGCGGACGTGGGTGCCGGGCTCACGCTGGCGCTGGCCGCGCTCGACTCGGGCCGGCTGGGCATCGCCGCCTGTGCCGTCGGGGTGGCGCAGGCGGCGTTCACCACGGCGCTGGGGTTCACGCTGGAGCGCCGGCAGTTCGGCAGGCCGGTCGCCGACTTCCAGGGGCTGCGGTTCATGCTCGCCGACATGGCCACCCAGATCGAGGCGGGCCGGGCGCTGTACCTGGCCGCCGCGCGGCTGCGGGATGCCGGTGAGCCGTTCGGCCGGCAGGCGGCGATGGCCAAGCTGTTCTGCTCGGACACCGCGATGCGGGTGGCCACCGACGCCGTCCAGTTGATGGGCGGGTACGGCTACACGGCCGATTTCCCGGCCGAACGCCACCTGCGCGAGGCGAAGGTGCTCCAGATCGTGGAAGGCACCAATCAGATCCAGCGTGCTGTCATCGCCAGCCGGCTCACCGGCGGCGGAAACCGCGGGGACGGCCGCGGTTAGCGGCTCAGGCCGCCCGGCTCAGCCCGGCCACCGGGGCGGGCCGGGCGGCGGCCGGTGTCGCGTGCGAGAACGGCTGGAGGCGCCAGTCCAGGTTCTCCGGCAGGACGGCCGGCTCCGGCCGGCCCGCCCGCGGCTCCACCGGCAGGAACACCACGGCGCCGTCACCGGCCACCGCGCGGCCGGACCCGGCGCACACGGTCGTGCCGAACGGCTGCCAGGGGTTCGGGCACCAGGCGTGCTCGGGCAGGGCCCCGGCCCGTTCGGCCAGCGCGACCGGCTGCGCGCAGTCCGGGCAGGAGACCCGGACCGTCCACAGGTCGGCCGGCTCCTCGGCGTCGGTGCCGGACGCCCGGGCGGGTTCCGATGGATCGGGTTCGTCCCGGTGATCGGGATCGTCGTCGAAACGCTGGTCGGTGGCGGGTGTGGTCGGTACGGAGCGCATGGCATCCCCCTCGGACGGCGCGGTGGCCTGGGCCACAGCAAGCACTTCCCGCCGGTCAGCGCGGTTAATCGCAGCGCTGAACAGGACTCGGACGGGAGTTTGTGGCGTTCATCACACCGGATGGTGGTGGCGGGGGACACCACCGATCCGCTGACATCGACACGCCCACCCCACCCCAACCACCCCCGCAGGGAGCCGCAGTGACCACCAGGACGCACCCCGCCACCCCCGAGCCCCTGTGGCGGCCGGAACCCGGCCGCGTCGCCGGGGCCCGCATCACCCGCTTCCACGCCTTCGCCGCCCAGCGGTACGGCGCGCCCGCCCCCGCCGACGGCGACGATCCGGCGGCCGGCTACGCCGCCCTGCACCGCTGGTCGGTCACCGAACTCGACG
>NZ_JBHWJL010000122.1:0-14108 GCF_042731495.1 Streptomyces sp. NPDC059853 | reverse complement strand
GCCCAGCAGCGGAACGAACCAGCCCGCCAGCGCGACCACCGCCAGCAGCGGCAGCCCGAGCGGCAGCGGCACCGCCCGCCACGCCCCGCGCGGCAGCGGGCGGCCGAAGGCCGAGCCGCGTCCGCGCAGCCACCACAGCCGGTACCCCCACACGATGAGGAACATCAGCGACAGCGCCAGCGAGCCCAGCAGGATCTGATTGGGCAGCCCGAACAGGATCCCGGTGTGCAGATCGATGCCCCACCGCGACAGCTTCGCCAGCACCGGGAAGTCCTCGAACCGCACCACGTCCGTCACCACCCCGCTGGACGGGTCGACGGCCACCGCGTCCTGCTTCTCCGGCCAGCTGCGCTGGATCTGCCGCACCACGTACGCCGACGAGGCGTCGGCCGGGGGCAGGATCTCCACCGGGTTCGTCAGCCCCTCCGAGCGCGCCGCCGCGAGCGCGAGGTCCAGGTCGATGCCGCCGGGCGTCGACCCGTCCACGCCGTGGTCGTGCACGTGGCCCGCCCCGTCGCCGCCCTCCGCGCCGTGGCCGGCGTGCCCGCCGTGCTCGGCGTGCTCACCGGCCACCGCCGCCCCGGCGTCCACCTCCGGCGTCAGCTGGCCCAGGGACGTGCGCAGTTCGGTGACGTTCCGCCCGGCGTAGGTGGACCAGGTCAGCCCGGTCGCCGACACGAAGATCAGGCCCACCGCGACCCAGGCGCCGACCGTGCCGTGCAGTCCCAGCGCCCGGCGCCGCCCCGTGGTGCCGCGCACCGTGCGCTGCGCGCGGCGGCGGGTGAACCACAGCACCAGCCCGCCGGCCGCGATCACCCACAGCCAGCTGGCGGCCAGTTCGCTGTACAGCCGGCCCGGCTGGCCGAGGTGCAGATCGCGGTGGAGCTTGTCGATCCAGGTACGCAGCGGCAGCGCGCCGGTGGAGCCGTACTGCTCCAGGGAGCCGCGTACCTCGGCGGTGTACGGGTCCACGAACACCGCCAGGGTGTGCTCGGGGTCGACGCCGTCCACCCCGGCGAGCAGCACCCGGGTGGTGGCGCCGGGCTCCGGGGAGGGGCGCACCGCGCTGAGTTCGCCCTCGGGGTGGGCGGCGCGGGCGGCGGCTATCTGGTCGCGCAGCGGGAGTTCCCGCTCCCCCGCCGGGACCCGCAGCTCCTGCGCGTACACGATCTTCTCCGCCTGGAAGGACGCGGCGTACAACAGCCCGGAGAACGCCGCCACCAGCAGGAACGGGGCGATGAACACCCCGGCGTAGAAGTGCAGTCGCAGCACCAGGGGGCGCAGGGCCGGCCAGCCGCGGCGGGCGGGGGCGGGCGGCGGGGACACGGCGGCGGACTCGGGTTCGGCGGCCATCCAGAACTCCTCGGTGCGGGGCGGACAGCCAACCAGTCGGGTGCCGGCGGGGCGGAGTTCCGCCGTACGCCTGTGACATGTGGCACACCCGGGACGCGCGAGGCGGGCCGCCACCCCGCGCCGTCCGCCCGGCATTGACCGCACGGCGGGGCGCGGCATACTGCTCAGCGGCTGGCGTTGACGTCAACATCTCGACGGAGAGGTGGGCACATGCGGCGCACGGCGGGCGTACTGATCGGAGTGATGGCGTTGCTGGCAGGGGTGTTCACCGGACCGGCCGGAGGAACGGAGCGGGCCGGGCCGCAGCCGCGCGCGGACTACGCGGGCTATGTGTTCGTGTACTTCACGGGCGAGGGCGCGGCGGACGGCGAGCAGGTCCGGATGGCGCTCAGCGAGGGCAACGACCCGCTGCGCTGGCGCGAGCTGAACGGCGGCCGGCCGGTGCTCACCTCCGTCCTCGGCGAGCGCGGCGTACGCGACCCGTTCCTCATCCGCGACCCGCGCGACGGCCGGTTCTTCCTCATCGCCACCGATCTGCGCATCCACGGCAACGGCGACTGGGACCGGGCGCAGCGGCACGGCAGCCTGGACATCATGGTGTGGGAGTCCACCGACCTGGTGACCTGGTCGGAGCAGCGCGCCGTGCGGGTGGCGCCCGCCGCGGCGGGCAACACCTGGGCGCCGGAGGCCTACTGGGACGAGGCGCGGGGCGAGTTCGTGGTGTTCTGGGCGTCGAAGCTGTACGCGGCGGACGACCCGGACCACACCGGGGACACCCACCACCGGATGCTGTACGCCACCACGCGGGACTTCGTGAGCTTCAGCGAGCCGCGGGTGTGGAGCGACCCGGGGTACTCGGTGATCGACTCGACGGTCGTGGCGCACGACGGCGTCTACTACCGCTTCACGAAGGACGAGCGGGACGCGAGCGGCACGCACCCGTGCGGCAAGTTCATCGTGGCCGAGCGGTCCATGGAACTGCGCGCCACATCCTGGGACTTCGTGGCCGACTGCATCGGCAGCCCGGCGCTGGCCCACGGCGAGGGGCCCACCGTCGTCAAGTCCAACACCGAGGAGAAGTGGTACCTGTTCATCGACGAGTTCGGCGGGCGCGGCTACGTGCCGTTCGAGACCACCGATCTCGCCTCCGGCGCCTGGACCCCGGTGACCGGGTACCGGCTGCCCGCCTCGCCGCGCCACGGCACCGTCCTGCCGGTGACGCGGGCGGAGTACGACCGGCTGGCCGGCCGGTAGCCCGCGCCCCGCGAGCCGGATTGGGGCCGCCGCCCGCCGGTCCGTCCTTCCGCCCCCCGGGCCGGAAGGAGGGACCGGGCGCCCCTACCGGCCGGCGTAGGCGTCGCGCAGTGCCTGGAGGTCGAGCTTCTTCATGGTGAACATGGCCCGCATGACGCGGTCCACCGCCGCCGGGTCGGGGTCGGCGACCATGTCCGACAGTTCCCGGGGCGCGATCTGCCACGACACCCCGTACCGGTCCTTGAGCCAGCCGCACTCGCGCTCCTCACCGCCCTCGGACAGCGCGGCCCACAGCCGGTCGACCTCGGCCTGGTCGGCGCAGTCCACGGAGAGCGAGACGGCGTCGTTGAACGTCTCGTGCGGGCCGCCGTTGAGGGCGATGAACTGCTGCCCGGCGATCTCGAAGGTCTGGGTCAGCATCGCCCCGGGCTCCCCCGGCCCGGCCTCGGTGTACCGGGTCTCCTCCAGGATCCGGGCGTCGCCGCCGAAGACCGAGAGGTAGAACCGCACGGCCTCCTCGCTCCGGTTCTCGAACCACAGACAGGTGGTGATCTTCTGCCGCTCCATGTACGCGTGCCCTTCCGTGCCGGTGTGGTGGTCAGCCCTTCACAGGGTTGACCACCACGGGGACCGGAACTCATCGCGACGCGCGGGACCGCTCGCGGGGATGCCGTTCTTCCACTCGTCGGGTACAGCGCGGAAGCGGGCACGAAACGGCCGGCCCCAAGGGTTGCAAGGGTTCTGCAAGAAAGCCTCACCCGGCCCGGGGCATGCCTCCTGGGCGAGAGACACGCACACGTCATTCAGGGGGTAGCGATGTCCGGTGGGGGCAGGTCGACAGCACCTGCGCTGGTTCAACGTGGTCAGTGGCTCACGGTGCCCGGCTGCAAGACCGTTCTCGTTGTGGTGCACACGCTGACGTACGCGCAGCGCCTGCGCCATGTTCTGTCACTGCTGGAATCAGATCTGCGGATCCAGGTCGTCTTCACCGTGGCGCCTCATGCGTTCGGTGACGGTGTCCTCCCGTATCTGCACGGGATGGGCATCACGGTGATCCCGTGGAAGGAGGCGGTGCGCACCCGGTTCGATCTGGCGCTGGCCGCGGGGTCCCGCGGGATGGACCGGATCAAGGCGCCGGTCGTCCGCATGTCGCACGGGGCAGGGCACATCAAGCTCATCAGGGAGGCCGAAAGGACGAACGGCGCGGAAGGCCGCACGGCTGGAATGCTCTCCCGCGAGTATCTGATGCGGGACGGGCGGGTCGTTCCCGCCGCACTCGCGCTCGCGCACAGCGCCGACCTCCGTGCGCTGGCCTCGTCGTGCCCCCAGGCGCTGCCGATCGCCTCGGTCGTCGGTGATCCGGACTACGACTTGCTCACCGCGGGCCTGTCCCGCCGCGCCGCCTACCGCCGTGCCCTGGGGCTGCGGGAGGGACAGCGCCTCGTTCTCATCACCTCGACCTGGGGGAAGTCGTCGTCCTTCGGGCGTTGGGGTGCCCTGTTGCCCCGACTGGTCAGCGAACTTCCCCGCCGTTCCTTCCGGACGGCGGTTCTCGTCCATCCCAATGTCTGGGCAGGCCACGGACGATGGCAGATGCGCGCCTGGACGATGCGGTTCAGGGAGCACGGCGTCTCGCTGATCCCTCCCGAGGCGGACTGGCGTCCTCTGCTCACCGCGTCCGACTGGATCATCGGTGACCACGGCTCTCTCACGGTGTACGGCACGCTGACCAACGCCGCGATCCTCCTGGCCAGCTATCCGGACGACGAGGTCTCGCCCGACTCACCGGCGGCGCTGCTGGCGCGCACGGTCCCGGCACTGTCGCCGGCGCATCCTCTCCGGGACCAACTGCGGTACGCGGCGGAGCAACGGGATGTGCGGGCCTACCGGAAGGTGGCGGATCTCCTCACCTCCGAGCCCGGCCGGTTCAACCGGCGCATGCGAGCCCTGGTGTACCGCCGTCTCGGCCTGGGAGAGCCGGCCGTGGTGCCGGCTTCCGAGCCTCCGGTCATGCCCTCCCGGCTGGGCCACTGGTCCGGGACGCGGAGGGATGTGGCGGTATGAACCTGTCTGCTCTTCCGCCGGACGCCATGGTGTCCGTGGCCTTGGCCCCGGGGCCCGGCGGTGCCGGGCTCGTCGCCCGCCCGGCAGCCCGGACGGCCGTCTCCGTCGGAGTCGTCGGCCGGACGGGGTTCCGGGCCGGGGCCGTGTTCTCCGGCCCGCCTCAGGCGGGTACGCCGGGGCACGGATCCCCCGCGCCGGCCCCGCCAGCAGGAGGAGCGCCGCCGTGGCTGTGGGACGTACATCTGCGGCTGGACGCGCACGTCCGGGAGACCGCCCGCTGGGCCGAGTACGCGGATGTGCTGACGACTTCCGTCGCGGTGCCCGAGGAGACCGCAGAGCGTCACCTGGCGCGGATGCTCGCCGACCACCCCGGGTGCCTGCTGGCCGCGGTTCCCCTGCGGGGCTCCGGCGGGTGCCTGATGGGGACGCCCGGACGCCTGCGGCTGACGGTGGTCCCGGAAGGTGAGGGAGGCCGCCCTTCCCACCCATGGCCCGCGGTCGCTTCCTATGTGCACGCGTGGCTGGCCACCCGCCAGTCACCGCGTGACCTGCACGAGGCTCGTCTGGTCCTGCCCGCCGCGCGGGCGACCCTGCGGATGACCAGCGGGTGAGTTTCGCGCGTCCGGAAGGCCGGCCACGGTTCACAGGTCCTCGAGCCGGCCTTCCAGGCGTTCCGCGTCCCGCGGACTCAATCGGCTGTAGAGCACGCGTGCCTCCTCGTACCACCGCCGCGCCGCGTCAGGATCGTTCTGCCGCTGCATCACCTGGCCGATCATTTCCAGGGTGCGGGCCTGCCAGTGCGGTGAGCCCGCCTCCTGGAAATTCCGGTGCGCCTGCCGGAGCAGGTCCACGCCCGCGTCCGTTTCCCCGTCGGCCGCCCGGGCCCGGCCGAGGAGCGCCAGTGCGCGTGCCGCGTCGTAGGTGTCCCCGGCGGCTGTCAGGTCGCGGTGGGCACGCCGGAGATGCCGGCTCGCGGCGGCCGGCCGGTCGCGGGCGAGGTCCAGTTCCCCCAGAGAGATCCGGGCCAGGGCAGCGCCCCGGCGGTAGCCGATCGACTCCCTGATGGCCAGCGCGGCATGAAGGCTCTCCCCGGCCCGGTCGAGGTGCCCCAGCAGCAGGTACGCATTGCCCAGGCCGATCTGTGCCTGGGCCTCCTGGCGGACGTCACCGTCCTCCCTCGCGTGCGCCAGTGCGCGCCGATACCAGGAGATGGCCTCGTCGGGCCGGTGAGCGTTGCGCCACCCGTTTCCCCCGGAGGTCAGCATGCGGCCCTGTGCTTGTCTGTCACCCGCCCGCTGGGCCGCCGCCAACCCCATCGTGTGGGCTTCCACCCACATGTCCGCGGGGCGCAGCCGCAGGAACAGCGGCCACATCGCGTCCACCAGTTGCCAGCAGGCGTCGTCCCAGTGGACGGACTCACTGTGACGGACAGCGGCCATCAGGGTGGTGCGATGGGTATCCAGCCACGTCAATGCTCCCTCCTCCTCCTGAAAGGGGACGGGGGTGGTCGGTGGATACGTGTAGTCGCGGGCCAGAGACCGGTGGCTCGGGGAGAGCAGTTCCTCGGCCTGTGTGGCCGTGAACAGACACCAATCCACGAAGCGCCGCATCGTCGTCCCGTTCCGGGCGGCGTCCCCGGCCTCGGCACGCTGCTTCGCGTGCAGTCGCACGAGGTCGTGGAACCGGTACTGCCCGGTCGAGGCGTCCTCTTCGAGCAGACTCGCCTCGACCATGGTGTTGAGCATCTGTTCCGCCTCGTCGCGGGAGACGGCACAGCAGGCCGCGACCATCTCGGTGCTGAACCGGGCCACGGGAAGAACGCCCATGCAGTCGTAGGCCCGCACCACCTCGGCGGGCAGCGCCCCGTACGACTGGTCCAGTGCCACCCGCACCGCCGCCTCGCCCTCCATCCGGAGCGTATCGAGGGGCCCCTGACCACGCGAGAGACTGGCGGCCAGGGCAGCGACCGACCGCTGTGGCCGGGCTGCCAGCTGGGCCGCGGCGAGTGACACCGCCAGCGGCAGGAAGGCACACAGGCTCACCACCTCTCTGGCCGCCTCCAGTTCTCCCGCCACGCGGCTGCCGCCTCCTCCCCGGCTCAGCAACTGCACCGACTCCGCGGAGTCGAGCACGCCGACCTGGTGCAACACCGCACCCTCCATCGTCAGTGCCGCCAGGTGCCTGCGGCTGGTGACGACGACCAGGCTGTCCGGATTGCTGGGCACCAGAGGGCGTACCTGGGCGGCGGTGAACGCGTTGTCCAGGAGCACAGCGACGGTGATGTCGGCCGTAAGCGATCGCCACAGGGCGACCTTCTCGTCGGTGCGCGCGGGCACGGCCGTCGCGCCCAACGAGCGCAGGAACTGTTCGACCACATGACTCAGCTGAGCAGGGCTGCCGGCGCCGTAGCCGCCCAGGTCGACATAGAGCTGTCCGTCCGGGAACTGATCCGCTATTCCCCTCAGCCAATGGGAGGCCAGGGTTGTCTTGCCCACACCCGCCTGGCCGCTCAGGACGACGAGCTGCGGCGTGAACCGTGGGTGGGAGTCCCGGTACGCGTTGAGCTGGGCCAGGTCTCGGGCTCTGCCCACGAAGTGGGCGGAGACGGAGGGGAGCTGGCGAGGAACCGGGTGATGCCGCGCTTCATGGTGATGCAGATGCACCCCGCCGTGGACGTGCCCTGCCTGGATGACTGATCCGGTGAGCCGTGCGTAACCGTCCACCACATTGCTCTGGGCCGGGGCCTCCTGCGCCTGGAGCGGCCCGGAGGACTCACCCCCGCCGTACTCGCGGTACCACGTCTCCAGCGTCGCTCGCAGGTCGGCCCGTTCTCCGGCACCGCGCAGGAGCAGTTCGGCACAGCGTCTGACCTCGTCGGGTCCGCCCTGCGCCCTCGCGACAACCCATGCCTCGGCCAGCCCGGGAACGGTCGCCGCGGCGGATTCAATGATCTTGCGGATTCTTTTTCCCCGCTCCGGCTCGGAATCGGAGTGCACCGTGACCATGGCCGATATAAGTGCCTGTACGCGTGCGTCGTCCGCCATGCGATTCTTCTACCCCCCACTGCTCGGCGTCCTTCGGACACGGGAACGGTACAGCGCAGCCCCGTGCGCTCTGTCGACGAGAAGAACTACCCACCTTCCCATGGCTTGATCTCTTGATCGACGCATGGTCGCCTTTCGGCCTCAGCCAAAACACCCCGTAGGTCGAATAGTTGAGCATATGCCATGCTCAGCACAACAATAAGTTCATACGGACGGGAGGATACGGGTGAGCTTCCGGATACGCGTACTGGGGAATATCGAGATCTGCTCGGGCGACCGGAAAAGTTCCCCGGGCTCCCCCAAAGAAGCCCTCACACTCGCCGCCCTGGCCTGGGACTCGGGCCGGTCGGTCAGCATGGAAACCATGATCCAGCGCGTCTGGGACGATCCTCCGTCCAAGCCACGGACCAGCTTGCACACGTACATTTCACGTATCCGGCGCGCCATGACGAAAACGGCTGGGGAGCACGCACCTCAGCTGTACGTCAGGACACACGCGTACCGGCTCGATGCCATCCCGGAAGCGATCGACGTCCACAGATATCTCAGCCTGACCAAACAAGCAGAAGACCTCTCCGGCCGGGGTGGTTTCCCCGATGCACTGGCGACTCTGGACGAGGCCGAACGGCTGTGGCGCGGTGACCCACTCGCCGGGCTCCCCGGCACCTGGGCGGCCGGCATCCGCGAGGTTCTGACGGAGAAGCTGGTGGCGGCGACCACGCTGCGCGCTCATGTGCTGCTCCACATGGGACGGTTCGCGGAGACGGTGTCGGCCGTGTCCCCGTGGGCCGAACGGCGCCCGGACGACGAGATCCTCGCGCAGCACCTGCTGCTGGCGCTCTACGGGTGCGGACGTCTCCCGGAAGCACACCGTGTCCTGCAGCGGATCCGGCACCATCTGATCCGGGAGCTGGGCACGGAGATCGGCGAGCCCTTGCGGCGGATCCGGCAAGGCATGGTCGACCGGGTACCGGTGGCGGAACTGTTGATGCTCGGGGCCGCGGAGAACACGGTCACCGCCGCCCCCGCACCCGCGTCGGCACCGGACAACCTGCCCCGTGACGTCGCGCTGGTGGGCCGCTCCGGGCCGTTGCGCCGGCTCCTGCGCGGCCTCGGGCAGGACCATGAGGATCCGCCCTCGGCCATCGCCCTCGAGGCCATCGACGGCATGGCCGGCGTGGGCAAGACAGCTCTCGCCGTCCATGCCGCGCATCGGCTGCGGGAACGGTTCCCCGACGGACGCCTCCTCATCGATCTGCGCGCCCACTCCGCCACCGAGACACCCATGCATCCGGACACGGCCCTCACCGAACTCCTCCGCCTCATGGGCGTCCCGGCTCATCGGATTCCCCAGGACCACGAGCAGTTGGTCGCAGTCTGGCGCACCACCATGAGCGGCCGCCGCGCACTGATCATCCTGGACAACGCGGTCGGCCCGGAGCAGGTGCACCCTCTGCTGCCCGGCGCGTCCCCGACCCTGGTCATCATCACCAGCCGCCGTCGTCTGACGAGCATTCCCGGTGTTCACCCGATCTCCCTGGACGCCCTCCCGCCGGCCGAGGCCGTCGACCTCTTCCAGCAGCGGCTCGGCACCCGGCGCTTCGTCAACAAGAGGATGGCCGAGGAGATCGTCGCCCTGTGCGGGTACCTTCCACTCGCCATAGAGATCGCGGCGAGCCGCCTGCTCTCCCGCCCGGCGTGGAGCGCCCGTGATCTCGCGGTCCGCCTGATGAACGACAGCAACCGGCTCCAGGAAATCCGCAGCGGCTCCAGCGAGGTGAGACGGGTGTTCGATGTCTCCTATCGGGCGCTCTCTCCGCTGCTCCGGATGACCTTCCGGCGCCTGGGCCTCCACATCGGTGCGGAGTTCGGGCCGCACGCGGTAGCCGCCCTCACCGGCACAACACTGGACGAAACGGAACGCGCCCTGGAGGAACTGCTGGACGTTCATCTGCTCCAGGAGACGTCCTCGCACCGGTTCCGGCTCCATGACCTCCTGCGGGACTACGCGCGTGCTCTCTCGGCGGAGGAACCGGAGGCCGAGGCGGCCGAGGAGATCGTGCAACGACTGGTGGAGTTCTACCTGTACACCGCTGACCTCGCCGACCGTGGCGCCTACCCCTACCGTGCACGCATCGACCTCGGCCTGTCGTTGAGCCCTTCCCTGCTGCATCTGGCCCAGACGTGGCTCGGAGACTCGGGACACGGTCAATGGTTCGTCACCGAGGCACCCAACCTGCTCGCCATTCTGGAGTACGTGGAGAACCGGGGGGACAGCCGGACAGCGGCGCTTCTGTCCCATGTCCTGACGGGATTCCTGGACACCGAGGGCTATCTGGCGCTGGCGCAGCCCCATCTGCGACGGGCCGTCGCGCATTGGCGGGGAGGCGCCGATCCAGGGGCCACATCGCGTGCGCTGCTCGACCTCAGCATCGTGAGCACCCGGAGGGGGGATTACACCGAGGCAAGCGCCGCGGCGGAAGAGGCTCTCCGAACGGCCGAGCGCCAATCGGAATCGGATGTGCAGAGCGAAGCGCTTCATCAGCTCGCCCTGGCCGCTCACTACACGGGCAACGACCGGAAATCCCTCGCCCTGATGCGCCGCGCCATGGTTCTGCGCTCCGGGACTCCACACAGCTTCCAGCAGGCAAGAATTCTCAATACGATGGGCATTTTTCTCCTCAATCTCGACGAATACCAGGACGCCCTCGCCGTGTTCATCGACGCGCTCTCCAAGTTCCGGGAAGCACAGGACCGAAGAGGGCAGTACCGGACTCTCAACAACATCGCTGCGCTCCAGGAGAAGCTGGGGCATTTTCACAAGGCCCAGAGAACGTACGAAGAGGCGGCAGAAATGGCCCTCACCATCGGAAGCCGCGGTGAATATGCCACGCTCCAGATGAATCTCGCCGGGGTTCTGCAGAAAATCGGGGCGATCGATCGTGCGATCACCCTGTATCACGAGGCACTGTCCGTCCACCGGGACGCCGGCGACAGGAGACGAGAAAGCATCTCACTGAACGGACTGGGGTACTGCCTGCAGCTGTCCGGCCGGGCCGAGGAGTCCTTGGCCTATCACACATCGGCCCTCGACCTGGCACGCGAGATCGACGCCGCGAACGAAGAGGTACGAGCACTGCGAGGACTCGGAGAGGCGGAGTGCCGCACCGACAACTATGTGGACGCGGCACAGCATTTGGATGCGAGCCTCAATCTGGCGAGGCGCATTCAGTCTCCCTCGGAGGAAGCCGAAACACTGGCTTCCCTCAGTTTCCTGCAGCAGAAGCTCGGCCTGTCCGAGGAGGCTGTCGCTCTGCGCGGAGAGGCGGAGGCCATCGCCGCCCGACTCAAAGTCCCCCTCTCCCCGCCGGTACTCCGCCCGGGGCGACAAGACATCTGAAGTTGTTGTATCGATTCGACCGCCGACGCTGGCCACGTCGTCACGGTTGGCGGACCAACTCCCCCGTTGATAACGCGAGTTGGATCTTCCAGGCACGGTGTGCTTGACTCCGGGATAGGGGCACTCAACGAGATTGACAGGTGCCCGAACGATTACATCTGCCCTTTTTCTGGAGAACAGCGCACTGTGGCCATATCCGCCTGGATCCTTGCTTCAGCACCCGACATTCCGCTCTGGGCCGACATCATGTCGCGACTCATTACCGAGCAACTGGCCACGGCTGAAGCGCCGATTCTGACAGCGGGGGACTGCATCCCCTATGTCTTTCCCGGAACCAGCGGATTCCCTGGTCTTCCGGCGGTAGCGCAGGCGTGAACACCATGTGTGCGCGGAACGGCTCCCGGTGGTGTCTCACAGCAGAAGGACGAGCGCCGACCAGGCCGCGATGAGGACGGCGATCACCGGGCCGAGGGCGAAGCCCTGTTCCCGTGCGGAGGCGTCGCGGGGCGGGCGCAGGGTGGGGTACTCGTGCAGGGCGCGGATCTCGTTCCGTGCGCGTTCGGCGCCGGAGGTGCCGTGCAGGCGGTGTTCGAGGGCGCGGAAGCCGGTGATGGGGAGGTTGACGGCGGGCCGGCCCTTCGCCGAGAAGCGCAGCGCGTCGCCGTCGGCGCGGACGGCGGTCAGGTCGTCCCAGGCGATGCGGTGCACCCGCCAGGGGCCGGTGACCCACAGGCCGTGGGCGTCGGCGGTGACGCGCCAGCTCAGCGCGCACACCGTCATGTTCACGGCGCTGGGCAGGCCGAGCAGCAGGAACCAGTTGAGGCCGGCGCCGTCGTGCAGCAGGAGCCAGAGGCAGCCCGCGTTGAAGAGGAGCAGGAAGACGCCCACCGCGCGGGAGACGCCGCCGGCCGACCAGCGCCGTGGTTCCTGGACGGGGGTGAGGGTGGCGGCCGTCTCGGCGGGGGCGGGGGCGCGGTGGGTGGCCCGGCCGGGTGCGCCGCTGCGGCGCCGGGTGGTCCCGGTGCGGCGGGGGCGGGGTACGGCGGGGCCGCGTTCGGGGCGGACGCCGGTGAGCGCGCGTTCGACGGTGAGGGTGCGGGTGCCGGCCATCACGACGGCGAGTCCGGAGCCGGCGCCCGGTGCCCCGTACAGGACGGCGTCGCGCAGCACCCAGGTGTCGTCCCCGCCGCGCAGCGCCTCGCGCATCTCCTCGGCCATGGCCTCCGGGTCGGCGTCCTCGGGGGCCGCTTCCGGCCAGCCGTAGAAGCTGAGCAGCGGCCGGGACGCGGTGCGGTCGTCGAAGGCGAAGACGTAGGTGCGGCTGTCGTCGCGGCCCTCGGCGGCCAGGACCCGCAGCACCGGCTGGGGCCCGGTCAGCAGGGCGGCGGTACGGCGGCGGGTGGCGGCGCGGTGCAGCAGCGCGGCGGCGCCGGGCAGGGCGGTGAGCAGGATGACGAGCTGCCAGCCGAACGGGTCGTAGGGCTCGGCGACGGTGCGGGCCCAGTCGCCGTCCACCAGCACACCGATCGTGGCGCCCTCGGCGTAGTCCTCGGGGTAGGCCACGGACACGGTGCGGCTCTCCCCGCCGGGCAGTGTGACGGTGAGGGAGTCCTCGCCCCGGGCGGTGACCTGCGCCGGGTACGCGGTGGCGCGGGCGGCGCGGGCCTCGTCCCGGTCGATCCCGGCCAGCGCCTGCCACAGGGCGGCGCCGGCCACCAGGAGGAGGAAGGCGGCGACGGCGAGGGCGATCCGGCCGCCGGGCGAGGTGTGCGGGTCCAGCGGGGCCCGGTGCCGTACGCCACCGGCCGCCTCGGTGGCCAGGGCGGCCTGCCGGCGGCTCACCTCGCGCCGGTGCTGGAGCCCGGCGGCGGCGAACAGCCCGGCCAGGACCACCGCGAGCCGGGCGGTGGCGTCCGCGTCGCCGAGGGCCCCGGGCTCCAGCAGGACCAGGGCGAGCACCGGGGCGAGCAGCAGCAGCGCGGCGCCCGGGTACAGGAAGAGGAGGTGGAGCAGCAGCAGTCCGGCGCCGAACAGGGCGAAGCCCCACCATTCGGGCCCGCAGGGCGCGGCGTCGGTGCACACCGTCCCGGGCACGGTGGCGGTGGCGTGGATCGCCGTGGCCAGCAGGGCGAGGACCGCCCACAGGGGCCGCGCCCAGCGGGCGGTTTCGACGGCGCGCCACCGTTCGCCGTCCTCCAGGCGCCAGGGGCGCGCCCCTTCGGGTATGTCCTGCGCCGACAGCGGTATGGGACCGTCTCCATTCACCGGAGCATTATCCGCCCCGGCGGGGGGCCGGTCCGTCCGGCACGGGTGAGGCGGTGCGCCCGGTTTCTTGACAGTTCTGTCGGATTGTCACAAGATCCAATCCGTGAATCCGTCAGTCAGCAGGACAGCCGGCGCCCCCTCGCGCGCGGACGCGTGGCCCGCGCGGCGCACGCTCCTCCCCCGGGTGCCCGGGCGGCCCGCGATCCGGCCCTCCGCGAGGTGATCGGGGCGATCCGGGACGCCCGGCGGTCCGCGCCGCAGGACGCGCCCTTCGGCCGCGGGTGTCCGGCGTGAGCGACGGGCAGGAGGTGGAGGTCGGGCTGCGCACCGGCCGGGCCGCGCCGGTCGCCGACGCCGGGGACGAGGGGTACAGCAAGACGCTGGCGCCCCGGCACATCACCATGATCGCGATCGGCGGGGCCATCGGCACCGGCCTCTTCCTCGGCGCCGGCGGGCGGCTCGCCGACGCCGGGCCCTCCCTGGCGGTCGCCTACGCGGTGTGCGGACTGTTCGCCTTCCTGGTGGTGCGGGCGCTGGGCGAACTCGTGCTGTACCGGCCGTCCTCGGGTGCCTTCGTGTCCTACGCCCGGGAATTCCTCGGCGAGAAGGGCGCCTACGTCGCCGGCTGGATGTACTTCCTGAACTGGTCCACCACCGGCATCGTGGACATCACGGCGGTCGCCCTGTACACGCACTACTGGGGCTTGTTCACCGACATCCCGCAGTGG
>NZ_JBHWJL010000121.1:0-14297 GCF_042731495.1 Streptomyces sp. NPDC059853 | reverse complement strand
GAACTACTCCCCGTACGGCATGGACGCCTACGACCTCTCCCGGCTCGGCGTCGTCGAAGGGCTGACCCGGCTGGACGCCAACGGCACCGCCGTGGCCGCCCTCGCCGAGTCCTGGTACGCCGAAGGGGACGGCCGGGACTGGCTGTTCACCCTGCGCGAGGCCACCTTCCACGACGGCACCGAGGTCACCGCGGCGGCCGTCGCCGGCTCCCTCACCCGCGCCGCCCTGGCCGAGCCGCCGCCCGGCGCGCTCTCCGGGATCCGGCTGACCGCCGAGGCCGTGGACGAACGCCGGGTGCGGGTGCGCACCGAGGAACCCGATCCGGTGCTGCCGCTGCGGCTGAGCAACCCCAGCCTGGCAGTGTTCGCGCCGGACGCCTACACCGCCGACGGCCGGGTGAACCCGGCGGGCACCGCCACCGGACCGTTCGTCCTGACCACGACCACCGGCGACACCGCGGCGTCCCTGGAGCGGTTCGACGGCTACTGGGGCGGCCGGGCGCACGCCTCCGGCGTCGACGTCCGCTACATATCCGACGGCACCGCCCGCGCCAACGCGCTGCGCACCGGCGAGGTGGACATCGCCGAGGCCGTCCCCGTCGCGCAGGTACCCGCCCTGGACCCGGACACCGTCCACGAGATCAACACCGCCCGCAACACCAGCCTCTACCTCAACACCTCCACCGGCCCCTTCGCCGACCCGGGACTGCGGGCCGCCGCCCGCGAGGCGATCGACACCGCCGCCGTCGCCGACGGCGTCTACGAGGGGTACGCCGAACCCGCGCAGGGGCTGTACGGCCCCGCCCTCGGCTGGGCGGCCGGCCTGCGCGGCGCGCCCACCGGACGCACCGCCGACCCGGCGGAGCCGGACGGCGCGGCCCTCACCCTCGCCACCTACAACGACCGCCCCGAACTGCCGGAGACCGCCCAGGTGGTCCAGCAGCAGCTGGAGCGCGCCGGGTTCACCGTGCGTCTTGAGGTGCGCGGCTACGCCCAGCTGGAGAGCGACCTGCTGGCCGGGGCGTTCGACGCCGCCGTGCTCTCGCGCAACATGATGCTGGAGACCGGCGACCCGGTCACCGTGCTGGCCAGCGGCTACACCTGCGAGGGCAGCTTCAACCCGGCCCTGCTGTGCGACCCGGCCGTCGACGCCCTCACCGAGGCCGCGCGGGCCGAGGCCGGCCTCGCCGAGCGGCAGTCGGCGGCGATCCGGGCCGAGGCCGCCGTCCTCGGTACGGACGCGGAGATCCCGCTCGTCCATCTGAAGGTCGTCACCGGCGTCCGGCCGGGGGTCACCGGCGTGGTCCTCGACCCGTACGAGCGCGAGCTCGTCGGCGCCGGCACCCGGCGCTGAGGCCGCGCATGTCCACCACCAGGAACCCCGGGGGCATACCCGCGCCCCGGCGCGGCCGGGCGCTGCTGTGGCGCACCGGGCTGACGGCCGCGCTCGTGTGCGCGATCGGGCTGCTGCCCTGGCTCTCGCGCACCGACCCGGCGCTGACCGTCCTGAAGGCACGGGCGCTGGAGCGCACCGCCGACCCCGGGACGCTGCGCGCCGTCCGCGACGAACTCGGCCTGGACGACGGCCCGCTGGTGCTGCTCGGCCGCTGGCTCGGCGGGCTGGCGCGCGGCGACGCCGGCCGGTCCTGGGTGTCGGGCACCGAGGTGACGCCGGTGGTCGGGCACGCGCTCGGGGTGTCGCTGCTGCTGATGGCGGGCGCCCTCGTGGTCGGGCTGGGCACGGCGGCGGCGGTGTGCGGGCGCCCGCTGTGGCGCGGGGCCCGGCTGCGGCCGGGCGGGCGGGCCGGTGGCGGCGGGCGCGGGGGGTCCGCGGCGCTGGCCGCGCTGCCGGAGTTCCTCATCGCCTCGGTGCTGGTCGCGGTGGTCGGGGTGCGGCTGGGCTGGCTGCCCGCGTCCGGCTGGTACGGGCCGGCGTGGATGGTGCTGCCGTCGCTGGCGCTCGGGCTCCCGGCCGGGGCCGTCCTGGGGCGGCTGCTGGCCGACGCGCTGCCGGGCGCGTTCGCCGAGCCGTGGGTGCCGGCCGCCCGGGGGCGCGGGCTGCCGCCGGGGACCCTGGCCCGGCACGCGCTGCGCCGGGCGGTGGCCGGGCTGCTGCCGAACCTGGGGCTGTTCGTGGTCGGGCTGACCGGCGGCGCGGTCGCGGTGGAGCAGATCTTCGACATCCCGGGCCTCGGCCGGCTCACGCTGCGCGCCGCGCTCGCCCAGGACCTGCCGGTGCTCCAGTCCGGTGTCCTGGCACTGGCGGCGCTGGCCGCGCTCGCCGCCGCGCTGGTGCGGCTGGGGGTGGGCGCGCTGATCGGTCCCGCGCTGCGCGACGGGGCGCTCCAGGCGGCGCACCGGCCCGGCGGCACGGAGCGGCGGTGGCGCGCGCCGCTGGGGTACGGGCTGGTGCTGGCCGCCGTGGTGGCCCTCGGGCTGCCGCGCGATCCGCTGGCGCTGGACACCGGTCTGCGGCTGGCGGCGCCGTCCTGGGCGCATCCGCTGGGCACCGACGCGCTGGGCCGGGACGTCCTGGCGCGGGTGGCGCACGGCGCGCTGACCACCCTGGGCACGGCGGTGGCGGTGAGCGCCGCCGCGCTGCTGGTGGGGCTGCTGCTGGGGCTGGTGCCCCGGCTGTCGGGGCCGCTGGCGGAGACGGTCAACGCCGTACCGGCGGTGCCGGCCGCGCTGCTGATCACCGGGGTGGTGGGCGGCGGGCCGTGGACCCCGGCCGTGGCGGTGGCGGCCGTGGCGTGGACGCCGCTGGCCACGCACGCCGGCTCGCTGCTGCTCCAGGAGCGGGCGGCGCTGCATGTGACGGCGTCCCGCGCGCTGGGCGCGGGGCGGGGCCATCTGCTGCGGCGGGTGCTGCTGCCCGCGGTGCTGCCGCCGGTGCTGCGGCACGCGCTGCTGCGGCTGCCGGGCATCGCGCTGAGCCTGGCGGCGCTGGGCTTCCTCGGGCTCGGGGCGCAGCCGCCGTCGCCGGAGTGGGGGCTGGTGCTGGCCGAGAACCAGCCGTACGTGGAGCGGGCGCCGTGGGCGGTGCTGGCCCCGGCCGCCGTGCTGGCGCTGCTGGGCGCGCTGGCGGTGACGGCGGCGGGCGCGGCGCGGCGCGGCGAGCCGGGCGCGCCCGGTGCGGGTGCGCTGTGGCGGAGGCGGCGGGCGGGAACGGCGGGGCGCGGGCGCCGGGCGGTGGGGACCGCGGCGGCCGGGCCCGTACCGTCCGGCCCGGCGCCGGACGCGGCCCCCGAACGGGAGCGGGTGGGGTCGTGAGCGGGGGGTTCGCGCGGCTGTCCCGGCGGCGCGCGGCCGAAGGGGCGCGGAGGGCGGACGGGCCGGTGTGGCGGCGGCTGCCCGCGCTGCCGCGGCTGCTGATCGTCACCCAGTTCGCGTTCAACGTCGGGTTCTTCGCCGTGCTGCCGTTCCTGGCCGAGCATCTGGGCACGGCGATCGGGATGGCGGGCTGGCTGGTCGGGTTCGTGCTGGGGCTGCGGACCTTCAGCCAGCAGGGCCTGTTCGTGGTCGGCGGCTGGCTGGTGGACCGGTACGGGGTGCGGCCGCTGGTGCTGACCGGCTGTGTGCTGCGGATCGCCGGGTTCTGCTGGCTGGGGTACGCGGCGTCGACGGCCGCGGTGATCGGCGCGGTGCTGCTGATCGGCTTCGCCGCCGCGCTGTTCTCGCCCGCCGTGGAGTCGGAGGCGGCCCGGCAGGCGGTGCGGTGGGAGGAGGCGGGGCACGGGCCGCGCACCCGGGTGCTGGCGCTGTTCTCGGCGGCGGGCCAGGCCGGGGCGTTCATCGGCCCGCTGCTGGGCGGGCTGCTGCTGCTCGCGGACTTCCGCACCGCCTGTCTGTGCGGGGCGGCCGTCTTCGTCCTGGTGCTGGCCGGGCACGCCCGGCTGATGCCCCGGCACACCCCGGGCCGGGAGGCGGCGGGCACGACCGGCGGCGACAGCGGCGGCGGGGACGGGGGCGCGGTGCGCGCGCTGCTGCGCGACCGCCGGTTCCTGGCGCTGGCCTGCGCGTACGGCAGCTACCTGCTCGCCTACAACCAGCTGTACCTCGCCCTGCCGGACGAGGTGGAGCGGGCCGCCGGTTCGCAGGCGCCGCTGGCCTGGCTGTTCGCGCTCTCCTCGCTGCTGGTGGTGTGCGCCCAGCTGCCGGTGAGCCGCCGGGTGGGCGAACGCCTCGACCTGCGCCGCTCGATGGCCGCCGGGCTGCTGCTGGTGGCCGCCGGGTTCGCGGTGGTCGCGGCGGTGCGCCCGGCGGGGTGGACGGGCCCGGCGGCGCTCCTCCCGGCGGCCGTCTTCGTGGTGCTGCTGACGGTGGGGCAGATGCTGATCGTCCCGGCCGCCCGCGCCTGGGTACCGGACTTCGCGGGCCCGGCGCGGCTCGGCCTGTACACGGGGTGGCTGTCCTCCGTCTCCGGGCTGCTGGTTCTGGTGGGCAGTTCGGCCACCGGGGCGCTGCTGCACGCGGGGCTGCCGCCGGCCGTGCCGTGGCTGGTGCTGGCGGCGCTGCCCCTGCTGGCCGTCCCGCTGCTGCCGCGCACCCGGCCCGCCACCGTCGCTCAGGCCGGGACGTGCCGCTGGGCCGGACCGGCGTAGGAGGCGAGCGGCCGGATCAGCGCGTTGTGCGCCAGCTGTTCGGTGATGTGCGCGGTCCAGCCGGTGACGCGGCTCAGCACGAACAGCGGGGTGAAGGCGGAGGTGTCGAAGCCCATCAGGTGGTAGGCGAGCCCGGCCGGGTAGTCCAGGTTGGGGTGGATGCCCTTGCGGTCCAGCATCGCGCGGCGCAGCGCGGCGTGCAGGGCGGCGAGCCGGGCGGTGTCCGGGTCCTTCGAGCGGGCCACCAGCCGGTCCAGGGCGTCCTGCATGATCGGCACCCGGGAGTCGCCGTGCCGGTAGACGCGGTGGCCGAAGCCCATGATCTTGCGCCGGTCGGCGAGCGCGGCGTCCAGCCAGCCGGTGGCGCGGTCCGGGTCGCCGATCTCCGCCAGCATGTGCATCACGGCCTCGTTGGCGCCGCCGTGCAGCGGGCCCTTGAGCGCGCCGATGGCGGCGGTGACCGCGCTGTAGAGGTCGGAGAGGGTGGAGGTGACCACGCGGGCGGTGAACGTGGAGGCGTTGAAGCTGTGTTCGGCGTACAGCACCATGGAGATCTCGAAGCAGCGCACCACCTCCGGCTCGGGGACGGTGCCGGTGCACATGTGGAAGACGTTCTCCGCCCAGCCGAGTCCGGCGTCGGGCGGGACCGGGGCCAGGCCGCGGCGGCGGCGCTGGTCGGCGGCGACCACGGTGGGGAGTTTCGCCAGCAGGTTGAGGGACTTGATCCGGTGGGCGGCCGGGCTGCCGTCCTCCTCGGCCGGGTCCTCGGCGCCGAAGAGGCTGACGGCGGTGCGCAGCACGTCCATCGGGTGGCAGGTCTCGGGGAGCCGGGCCAGCAGTTCGGTGGTGGTGCGGTCCAGCGGGCGCAGGGCGCGTT
Organism: Streptomyces sp. NPDC059853; assembly: GCF_042731495.1. Classification (NCBI taxonomy): domain Bacteria; kingdom Bacillati; phylum Actinomycetota; class Actinomycetes; order Kitasatosporales; family Streptomycetaceae; genus Streptomyces; species Streptomyces sp. NPDC059853. The sequence continues at coordinate 8,816 of NZ_JBHWJL010000121.1, read as the reverse complement.
CGCGGGCCCGGAAGTCCCGCAGCTGGCCGGAGTCGGGGAGTTCGCCGTACCACAGCAGATGGGCGACTTCCTCGAAGGAGCGGTGCGCGGCCAGTTCCTGGACGGGATAGCCGCGGTAGGTGAGGGAGTTGGTGTCCTCGACGACGGTGGAGATCTCGGTGGTGTCGACGACGACACCAGCGAGGCCGCGGTGGATGCCGGGCGGGCTGGTCAGGGTCATGGCGGGTGCCTCCGGGGGCGTCAGGTGCCGGGCGGGAGGGTGGCGTCGTGCACGGCGGCGTCGAACTCCGTGTACTCCTGGTAGCCGAGGAGCCGGTAGAGCCGGGTGCGGGTCTGCATGAGCGGCAGCAGGGACTCCTGGGTGCCGTCGGCGGCGAGGGTGCGCAGGCCGTCCTCCGCCGCGCGCATGGCCAGGCGCAGCAAGGTGACGGGGTAGAGGGCGATGTCGTAGCCGAGGTTCTGGAGGGTGGTGGTGGTCAGCAGCGGGCTCTTGCCGAACTCGGTCATGTTGGCGAGCAGCGGTACCGGGACGGCCGCGCGGAACGCCGCGAACTCGGCCTCGTCCGCCAGCGCCTCGGGGAAGATCGCGTCCGCCCCGGCGTCCACGTACGCCCTGGCCCGGTCGATCGCGGCGTCCAGGCCCTCGACGGCGCGGGCGTCGGTGCGGGCCATGAGCAGGAAGTCCGGGTCGCGGCGGGCGTCGGCGGCGGCCCGCAGCCGGCGGACCATCTCATCGCGCGGGACGACGGACTTGCCGTCGAGGTGGCCGCAGCGCTTGGGGTTGACCTGGTCCTCCAGGTGGAGCCCGGCCAGTCCCGCGTCCTCCATGAGCTGGACGGTGCGGGCGGCGTTCATCGGCTCGCCGAAGCCGGTGTCGGCGTCGACGAGGACCGGCAGGTCGGTGACGCGGGTGGTCTGCTGGGCGCGGGCGGCGATCTCGGCGGAGGTGGTGAGGCCGATGTCGGGCAGGCCCAGGTCGGCGGCGAGGACGGCGCCGGAGAGATAGGCGGCCTCGAAGCCGGTGTCCTGGATCAGGCGGGCGGAGAGCGGGTTGAGGGCGCCGGGCATGACGAGCAGCCGGGGCTCGGCCAGCCGGGCGCGCAGGGCGCGGCGGCGTTCGGCGGGGGTGGTGCGGGTGTGCAGGAGCATCAGAAGAGTCCCTCCGGGAGGGTCGCGTCCAGTGAGGCGGTGCGGTCCGGCGCGGTCTGCGGGAAGAGCCCGTCGAGTTGCGGCCCGGTCAGCTCGGCCAGTCGCCCGGCGGTGTCGAGGAACCGGTCCTGCTCCGCCGCGCCGACCACGCCCTCGGCGAGGGTGCGGAACTTGCGGCGGTAGGCGTCGCGGCCGAAGGGGCGGGCACCGGCCGGGTGGGCGTCGGCGACGGCCAGTTCGTCCTCGATGACCGTTCCGTCGTCCAGGGTGACGACGGCCCGGGCGCCGAAGGCCCGGCGGTCCGGGTCGGGGTCGTGGTAGCGGCGGGTCCACTCCGGGTCCTCGACCGTGCTGATCCGCTGCCACAGCTCCACGGTGCCGGGGCGGCGGGCGCGCTCGGGGGCGTAGGAGCGCTCGTGGTGCCAGGCGCCGTCCTCCAGCGCGACGGCGAAGATGTACGGGACCGAGTGGTCGAGGGTCTCGCGGCTGGCGCCGGGGTCGTATTTCTGCGGATCGTTCGCGCCGGACCCGATGACGTGGTGGGTGTGGTGGCTGGTGTGCAGCACGACCGACCGGATGCGCCGCGGCGGTCCGGTGCGCTCGCGCAGCCGGCGGGCGAGGTCGATGACGGCCTGCGCCTGGTACTCGGCGGAGTGCTCCTTGGTGTACGTCTCCAGGATCGCCCGGCGCGGCTCGCCGGGCGCGGGGAGCGAGACCGTCCACTCGGCGCCGGGGCCGTCCAGCATCCAGGCCAGGAAGCCGTCCTCGCCCTCGTAGATGGGCGACGGTGACCTCTCGCCGCGCATCGCCCGGTCCACCGCCTCCACGGCGGCCTTGCCCGCGAAGGCCGGCGCGTACGCCTTCCAGCTGGAGATCTCGCCCTTGCGGGACTGCCGGGTGGCGGTGGTGGTGTGGACGGCCTGCTGCACGGCCTGGTAGACGGTCGCGGTGGGCAGCCGCAGCAGGGCGCCCAGGCCGCAGGCGGTGGCGGCGCTCAGATGGGCCACGTGGTCGATGCGGTGGGCGTGCAGGCAGATGCCGCGCACCAGCGCGACGTGCACCTCGTAGGCGGCGACGATGCCGCGCAGCAGATCGGCCCCGGTGCGCCCGGTGTGCTGGGCGACGGCGAGCAGCGGCGGGATGTTGTCGCCGGGGTGGGAGTAGTCGGCGGCGAGGTAGGTGTCGTGGAAGTCGAGTTCCCGTACGGCGGTGCCGTTCGCCCAGGCGGCCCACTCCGGGGTCACCCGCAGGGCGCTGCCGAACACCGAGGCGCCCGGGGTGGCCGCGCCGTGCGCGGTGGCCTGGGCGCGGGCGACGGCGACGGGGCGGCGCAGCAGGGCGGCGACGGCGACGGCGGCGTTGTCGATCACCCGGTTGACGGCCATGGCGGCGGTGTCGGCCGTGGGCTCGCCGGTGGCGGTGGCCACGGCGGCGAGTTTCCAGGCGAGCTGGTCCTCGGGGGCGAGCCGGTCGGCGCTGGGACGGACTCGGACGCGATGGTCGATCATGTCCCCGATGCTGCCCGGGGAACGGGGCCGGCACGAGCGGGCCAATCTGCGGAATCCGTACCGCGCGGCGCTGCGGATCGGCGAAAGCTGCGAACGATGCGGATGCTACGTTCGCAGCTGCTGCCGCATCAGGAGGAGGCGCGCCATGGCCCGCGGCACCGGCCACCGCAAGGTCTACGCCCACGGCAAGCTGCGCCGGCTGCGCCGCGCGCACGGGCTGAACCAGGTCGAGCTGGCCCGCGCGCTGGGCATCTCCACCAGCTACGCCAACCAGCTGGAACAGGGCCAGCGCCCGCTGACCGCGCCCGTCCTGCTGCGGATCGCCGAGGTGTTCGGGGTGGACGCGGAGTTCTTCTCCGGCGCGGACGAGGACCGGCTGGCCACCGCGTTGCGCGCGGCGCTCGCGGACGAGGCGTGCGGGGTGCCGGCGCCGTCCGCGGAGGAGATCGCCGAGGCGGCGCGGGACCACCCGGAGGTGGCCCGGGCGCTGGTGTCGCTGCACCGCCGCTACCGCGACGCGGCCGAACAGGCCGCCGCCCTCGCCGGCCCGGGACCGGGCGGCGGGGGCGCGCACGAGGAGGTGCGCGACTTCTTCTACGCCCACCACAACCATGTCGAGCCATTGGACGCCGAGGCGGAGCGCACGGCCGCCGCCCTGGAGCTGCGCCCGGGCGGCGCCGCCGAACCGCTCACCGCCCGCCTCGCGCGGCGCCACGGCATCCGCGTGCTGCGCGCCGCCCCGGGCCGTACCACCGACGCCCGCCGCTACGACGCGTCGGCCGGACTGCTGTTCCTCTCCCCCTGGCTGACGGAGGGCCAGCGGGCCTTCCAGCTCGCCACCCAGCTGGCGCTGCTGGAACAGGCCCCGCTGCTGGACCTGCTGGCCGGCGGCGCCCCCGAGCTGACCTCGCCGGAGGCCGTGACGCTGGCCCGGATCGGCCTGGCCAACTACTTCGCGGGCGCCCTGCTGATGCCGTACACCGCCTTCCACACGGCCGCCGAGGAGGTGCGCTACGACATCGAGCTGCTGTCGGCCCGCTTCGGGGTGGGCTTCGAGACGATCTGCCACCGGCTGAGCACCCTCCAGCGGCCGGGCCGCCGCGGTGTCCCGTTCTCCTTCCTGCGGGTGGACCGGGCGGGCAACATCTCCAAACGCCAGTCGGCGACCGACTTCCACTTCTCCCGCCTCGGCGGCACCTGCCCGCTGTGGACGGTGTACGAGGCGTTCTCCGCACCGGGCCGCACCCTGACCCAGGTCGCCGAGATGCCGGACGGCAAGCGGTACTTCTGGGTGGCGCGCACGATCACCCGCGGCGGCTTCGGGCATCACGCGCCGCGCGCGGAGTTCGCGGTGGCCCTCGGCTGCGAACTGCGTCACGCGCACCGCCTGGTGTACGCGGAGGGCATCGCCCTGACCGACCCGCGCGCGGCCACACCGATCGGCCTGGGCTGCGCGATCTGCGAACGCCGCGACTGCCCCCAGCGCGCCCGCCCCCCGGCCGCCGGCCACCTCACCCCGGACCCGGACCGCCACCCCCGCATCCCGTACCAGGTGGACGGCGCCCCCTCGTGAGGCGTCCGTCGCGCGGGGTCAGCTCTCCGGGGTGAGCAGGACGAAGTCCGCGCCGTGCGGGTCCTGGCAGACGGACAGGCGGCCCACTCCCTCGGCCGTCTCGGGGCCCATCTGGACGGTGCCGCCGCTCTCGGTGGCCTTCGCCGTGGCCGCGTCGCAGTCCTCGGCGGCGAAGACCGGGTGCCAGTACGCCGCGCCGTGGGTCGGGGTGAGGGCGGAGGGCGGCAGTTGCATCAGGCCGCCCTGCATGGCGGTGACGTCCTGGCCGGAGGGGGCGATCAGGGTGTAGGTGCCGCCCTCGCCCGGCAGGGGCATGTCCTGGTAGGTCCAGCCGAAGACCGCGGAGTAGAAGGTCTTGGCCGCCGCGCCGTCCGGGGTGTACAGCTCGGTCCAGGAGAGGGAGCCGGGGGCGTCCACCACTTCGAGGCCCATGTCGTCGCGCGGTTCGAAGACGGCGAACTGGCCGCCCTGCGGGTCGGTGTACTGCGCCATCCGGTGGGTGTCGTCCATCCCGGTGGGCGCGACCCGGACGGTGCCGCCGGCGTCGGTGACCGCCGTGGTGGTGGCGTCCGCGTCGGTGGTGGCGAAGTACAGCATCCACGCCGAGCGGGCGCCCTCCTCGGTGAGGCGGCCGAGCCCGGCGACCGTGCGGCCGGCGCTCTTGAGGAAGCCGAAGTCGGGGGTTCCTGGGTCCATCGGCTCGAAGGTCCAGCCGAGCACCGCGCCGTAGAACGCGGCGGCGCGCGCCGGGTCGGGGGCGCCGAGGTCCAGCCAGCAGGGGGAGCCGGGGACGAAGTCGGTGGTCAGCACGGTGCCTCCCTGGTCGCATCGGTCTCAGCTGTCAGCGTGACACCACCCGCGTCTGGCCGCCACCGCTCGCCTCAGCGGTAGACCTTGCCCGGCTCGGGTACGCCGGGCGCCATCAGCTGGGAGACGGTCACGAAGGTGTAGCCGTCGGCCTTGAGCGCGTCGATGATGCCGGGGACGGCGGGGACGGTGCCCTCGTAGATGTCGTGCAGCAGGATGATGCCGTCGCGGTCGGCCTGGTCCAGGACGCGTTCGGTGATCAGGTCGGAGTCGGTGGTCTGGTAGTCCTTGGCGGTGACCGACCACAGGATCTGGGCCAGGCCGAGTTCCTCGCAGACCTCGGCGACGGTGTCGTCGGTGCGGCCCTGCGGCGGGCGCATCAGGGTGGGGGTCTGCCCGGTGAGTTCCTCGATGGCCTCGTTGGTGCGCAGCAGCTGGTCGCGGACCTCGTCCCGGTCCACCTCGGTGAGGCGGGGGTGGGTCCAGGTGTGGTTGGCGAGTTCGTGGCCTTCTTCGGCGGCGCGCACCACGAGTTCGGGGTAGGTGTCGATGTGCTTCTTGCCGAGGAGGAAGAGGGTCGCGGGGACCTCTTCGGCGGCGAGGATGTCGAGCAGTTCCGCGGTGTACGGGCCGGGGCCGGCGTCGAAGGTGAGGGCGATGCACTTGGCGTCGCGGCAGTCGACCGAGCCGAACGCGCCGCCCGCCTTCTCGTCGGCCGCGTCCCGGACGCTTTCGGGGGATATCCGCTCGGCCGAGCAGCCGGTCAGGGCGAGCGCGAGCGCGAGGGTGGCGGCTGCCGCGACGGCGGTCGACGGCTTTCTGGACAGCGGCATGACGGACAGATCCCCCGAGTGACGGCGAAAGGCGGAGCATCCGACTATACGTTGGGTGTATAGGCGGACCCCGGTGGGGTCCCCTCAGGTACCCACCGGGGGTACTCGTAGGATGGCGCCCGTGAACCGGGGCCGTGGCGTGCTGCTGATCCTGGCGGTACTCGCCGGGCTGCTCGCCATGCACGGCCTGGCGCCGGGCGTGGTGATCAGCGCCGGGGCGCATCACACGGAGGTGGGCGCGCCCGCGCACGACATGCAGGGCGCGGCGCATCTGGATCACGCGGATCCGGACTGTGTGGCGGGTGGGACGGCCCAGGCGCCGCCGCTGCCCGTCCCTCACGCCGGTGACGTGGTCGCCGTCGTGCTCCGGGCCGCTCCGGCCGGGGTCACCGGGCGAGGGCCCGCGCCTCCCGCTCCGCCCTCACTGAGCTTTCTGCAGACGCTGCGGATATAGGCGTGCCGTGTTTCCCCGCGCGCACACCATTCCGCAGTACCGCACAGAAAGCTGTTCTTTCCACCATGATGTCGTACCGTTTCGCGGCGCGGGCGCTCGGCGCCGCCGCCGTCGCCTCCGCCGTGCTGTTCACCGCCGCCTGCGGCGGTGATTCCGGCGCGTCCGCCGGCCATTCCCAGCACGGCGGGGAATCCCGGGCGGACACCTTCAACGACGCGGACGTGGCCTTTGCCCAGGGCATGATTCCGCACCACGAGCAGGCCCTCGCCATGGCCGGACTGGCCCGGGAGCGGGCGGACGCGGAGGCGGTGAGCACACTCGCCGGGGAGATCGAGCGTGCCCAGGGCCCGGAGATCGCGACGCTGCGTTCCTGGCTTTCGGAATGGGGCGCGGAAGAGGGGCACCACGGCGGGCACGAGATGGCCGGGATGCTGTCCGGCGAGGAAATGGCCGAACTGGAGAGGGCGTCGGGCCCAAAATTCGACGCGGCTTTCCTGCGGCTGATGATCGTGCATCACGAGGGCGCGGTGGAGATGGCCCGTGAGCTGGAGGATTCCGGGTCGCACGAGCCCGCGCGGGAGATGGCGCGGGACATCATCTCCTCCCAGTCCGCCGAAATCGATCGTATGACCGAACTACTGAACTGACGTTCGCCTGAGGGGCGGGTAGCGCGGGAAACCGGCTATCCGCCCCTTGCGCGCGCCCGGAGCGCGCGCATTGCAATGCGCGCCCCCCGCGTAACCCTATTGGCCTATTCGATCTTCATAAGGCAGGCTTCAACCGCGCAGCCGCAACACACAATCCCCATAAACACCCGTGGGGGCTGTGATCGGCCTGCGCCCGTTCAGAGGGGGGTTCTCGTTCCGCTTTCCGTCATGCCACGACACAGGGCCGTGCGCACCACCGTCACCATGCGCCTATCGGCTCTTCAGACTTTTCTGTCCTTACCCCGGCGTTGTCCCCCGGCGGGCTGACCAGGATTCCCGCTCGAATCACCTGATCCGCCCCAAGCGCCATCACCCAAGGATTCTCACGATGGATTCCACGCACCACCCTGTCCCCGTGCCCTCCCCGGAAGACGCCTTCGCCATCGTCGGCATCGGCTGCCGGCTGCCCGGCGGCGCCAGTGACTACCGGACGTTCTGGCGCAATCTGCTCGACGGCAAGGACTGCATCACCGACACCCCGGCCGACCGCTACGACACCCGCACCCTGGGCAGCCGCGACAAGGCCAAACCCGGCCGGCTCGTCGGCGGCAGAGGCGGCTACATCGACGGCTTCGACGAGTTCGACCCGGCGTTCTTCGGTATCAGCCCGCGCGAGGCCGAACACATGGACCCCCAGCAGCGCAAGCTCCTGGAGGTCGCCTGGGAGGCCCTGGAGGACGGCGGGCTGCGCCCCGGAGAACTGGCCGGCACCGATGTCGGCGTCTACGTCGGGGCGTTCACCCTCGACTACAAGATCCTCCAGTTCGCCGACCTGAGCTTCGAGACGCTGGCCTCCCACACCGCCACCGGCACCATGATGACGATGGTGTCCAACCGGATCTCGTACTGCTTCGACTTCCGGGGCCCGTCCGTCTCCGTGGACACCGCGTGCAGCGGCTCCCTCGTCGCCGTCCATCTCGCCTGCCAGAGCCTGCGCCGCGGCGAGACCTCCGTCGCGCTGGCCGGCGGCACCCTCCTGCACATGGCGCCGCAGTACACCATCGCCGAGACCAAGGGCGGGTTCCTCTCCCCCGAGGGCCGCTCCCGCACCCTGGACGCCGCCGCCAACGGCTATGTGCGCGCCGAGGGTGTCGGCATGATCGCCATCAAGCGCCTTGCGGACGCGCAGCGCGACGGCGACCCGATCCACGCGGTCATCATCGGCAGCGGCGTCAACCAGGACGGCCGCACCAGCGGCATCACGGTGCCCAACCCGGACGCCCAGGTCAGCCTGATCGAACAGGTCTGCGCCGAGGCCGGCATCACCCCCGGCAGCCTCCAGTACGTCGAGGCGCACGGCACCTCCACCCCGGTCGGCGACCCGCTGGAGGCGGGCGCCCTGGCCCGCGCGCTGGCGATCGGCCGCGAGCCCGGCGCCGAGACCTACGTCGGCTCGGTGAAGACCAACATCGGGCACACCGAGGCCGCCGCCGGTGTCGCCGGGCTGATCAAGACCGTGCTCAGCCTCAAGCACAAGATCATCCCGCCGCACATCAACCTGGAGACCGTCAACCCGCGGATCGACGAGGCGTCGCTGCCGTACCGCATCCCGCGCGAGCCCACCGCGTGGCCGGCGCACAGCGGCCCCGCCCGGGCCGGCGTCAACTCCTTCGGCTTCGGCGGCACCAACGCCCACGTGCTGCTCCAGGAGGCACCACCCGCCCCCGAGCCCGACGAGCCGGCCGGCCGAGAGGTCGGGCTGCTGGGTGGGGACGGGTCTGGTCAGTTCGACCATCGAGGGGTGCAGCGCGGCCGCACCCCAGGCGGTGTAGAACGCGGCCCAGC
>NZ_JBHWJL010000120.1:0-14749 GCF_042731495.1 Streptomyces sp. NPDC059853 | reverse complement strand
GGGGGGGGGGGCGGGGCGGCGGCGGCGCTCTGCGCGCCGGGCGCGCCGGGCGCGCCGGGCGCGCCGCCGGGCATGCCGCCCGGCTGGGCGCCGGGGCGCGGGGTGCGGACGGGGTTGCCCTGGGCCACCTCGGCCGGGAGCATCACCAGCGCGGTGGTGCCCCCGGAGTCGGAGGGGCGCAGCTGGATGCGGATGCCGTGCCGCAGGGACAGGCGGCCGACCACGAACAGGCCCATCCGGCGCGAGACGGAGACATCGACGGTGGGCGGGTTGGCCAGCCGGTCGTTGATCTCGGCGAGGTCCTCGGGCGAGAGCCCGATGCCGGTGTCGTGGATCTCGACCAGCACCCGGCCGTCCGGCAGCGCGTGACCGGTGACCTTGACCTTGGTCTGCGGCGAGGAGAAGGAGGTGGCGTTCTCCAGCAGCTCGGCGAGGAGGTGCACGAGGTCGTTGACGACCCGGCCGGCCACGTCCGTCTTGGGGACGGCGCTCAGCTCGATGCGCTCGTACTGCTCCACCTCGGAGGCGGCGGCGCGCAGCACGTCCACCAGCGGCACCGGCCTGGTCCACCGGCGGCCCGGCTCCTCGCCGGCGAGGACCAGCAGGTTCTCGCCGTTGCGGCGCATACGGGTGGCGAGGTGGTCCAGCTTGAAGAGCGAGGAGAGCTGGTCGGGGTCGGCCTCGCGGGACTCCAGTTCGGAGATGAGCGAGAGCTGACGCTGGATGAGGCCCTGGCTGCGCCGCGAGAGGTTGGTGAACATCGCGTTGACGTTCCCCCGCAGCAGGGCCTGTTCACCGGCCAGCCGGACGGCTTCGCGGTGGACGTCGTCGAACGCCTCGGCCACGCGGCCGATCTCGTCGCGGGTGTGGACACCGACGGACTGCACGGAGGTGTCGACGTCCTCGGGCTCCGCCTCGGACATCTGGCGGACGACCTCGGGGAGCCGCTTGTGGGCGACCTCCTGCGCGGTGTCCTGGAGGCGGCGCAGCGAGCGGACCATGGAGCGGGCCACCACGAAGGCGCCGACCAGGGAGATGCCGAGGACGAGCACCACGACGGCGCCGTTGAGGATGGCTTCCTGCTGCGCCTCGTTGCGCAGATCGCGGGCCTGCTCCTCCATCTCGGTGATCAGGGTCCGCTCGATCGCGTTCATCGCGTCGATCTTGGTGCGGTCCTGGTCGAACCAGTCGCGGTAGGAGCGGTCCTGGCGCTGGATGCCGTCCAGGGCGGCGAAGACCGTGTCGCGGTAGGTGTCCGCGGACACGACGTTGACGATGCCGCCCTCCAGCGGGTCGAGGAGACCACTGGCGGCGACGTCGTCGCCGTAGATCTGGGTGAAGCTGTTGAGGGCGGCCGACTCGCTGGCAGCGTGGGTCTTGCCGTAGCGCCAGTCGCTGGGCGACAGGCCCATCTCGTCGCCGTCGCGCTCACCGCGGGCGAGGCCGGCGGTGATGACGGCGCGCTGGATGGAGGCGTGCTCCTTGGCGGCCGAGAAGGTGGCCAGGGCGCGGGTGGAGCGGATCATCTCGCTGTTGCTGGTGGCCTGGGCCATGTCCTGGGACAGCGAGAGCAGCGCGTCGATCAGGTCGCTGTAGCGCATGATCGTCTGCGAGACGTACTCCGGGTCGGCGTACGCCTCGTCCCGGATCTCCTTGATGCCGGTGAGCTGCCGGCTGATGTCCAGGACGGTGGCCTGGACGCCGCGCATGACCTCGTCGTCGGCGGTGATCGCGTTGGTGGCGTCGCTGAAGGCGGCGCGCGCGTCGTCGGTCCGCTCGCGGGCGGTGGCGATCTCGTCGCTCTTGGCGCTCAGGCCCGCGACCAGCGGACCGGCCGAGCGGTCCCGCTCCTCCTGGAGGGCGGCGGCGAGCAGCGTCGCCTGCTGGGTCATGTCGGTGAGCAGCTGCATGGTGTCGAGCTGCTCGATGTCGTCCATCGAGGACTGGATCCGCAGGCCGCCCAGCACGGTGGCGGCCATCACGGGGAGGGCGATCAGCGAGACCAGGCGGGTGCTGATGCGCCAGTTGCGCAGCGCCAGCCGGGATCCGGCCCGGCTGGGACCTCTGGCTTCGGCGGGGGCCGCGGGGTCGTCCTGGGTGGCGCTCCGGTCGGCCTGGGTCTCCCCGCTACCGGGCGCGGAGCGCGCCGGGTCGCCGCCGGAGGCAGATCCGCCGGAGGAGCCACGGTGAGTGGCACCACCCTGCTCCGGTTCCCCCGCAGCGCTGCCTTCCCTCTTGAAACGTCCCTGCACTATGCGTCGCAACCTCTGGACCAGGCGTCGCGCCGCGATGCGGCGTGACGGTATCGAGCCAGGGGCATACGACCCCCCGGCGGTCGTCGGTAACCGGCGTGTCCGGTGTTCAGCCAGCGCGTGACGCTTGGGGCGCGCCCTGCACATGAGCTCGTGTCACGCGGCGGTCCGTGGAATTCCAGCACAGTGGCCGATCTCCAACAAGGGCCCGGAATGGTCCCGTGACATCTATGACGCTCCGGAGGCATCCCACTACCTCCCGTGGAAGCGCGGAGCAGGCATAGCGGACATTTCTCCACTACATCGCCATCGAATCGATACACCGGTGAACGAGCCGGGCGGGAAGGTCTGTACGATTTTCCCCACTGTGCACCTGTTTCCGCTACCCCAACTCACGTCCGTTATGCGGCATTTGCCATGCCGCTCGTGAGGAAAATCACAGATGGGCCCTGGCCGATAAGGAACGCTCGGGGGTATACGGCACCTAGTGTCAGGCTTTACAAGCAGCCGTTCGATCTAAGGTCATCCGTGAAGAGCACCCTCAGCGTCCGCTCCACCGCCAACCCCCGGCGCACCACCCTCGCCCACCTGCGGGACGCCGACGAGCTGACGCCCACCCCCGTCACGTACACCCCCTCCGAGGAACTGCCCGGCAGCACCGCCAACCCGCGCCGCACCATCCTCGACCGGGCCCCGGACGCCGCCTGAGCGCGCCCGCGCACACCCCGCCGTCCCCGCGTACGGCACAGGGCGGGGGGGGGCCCCCGGCCCCCCGGGCCCCGGCCCCCCACCCCCGCCGCACGCCGGTGATCAGGCGTGGGCGTTCAGCACGGGAAGGTAGCCGCTCTGGTGACCGCGGCTGGTGGGGTGGTACGACTCCCACACCGGCAGGGTGAGCGAGTGCAGCCAGTCGTCCCCGGAGCACAGCTCGTGGTTGGTGAAGGTGGGCCGGACGTCGCCGAAGCGGAAGCCGTGCGCCGTGGCGCGCGAGGAGATGACCGAGTTGAGGACGTCGGCCGTGGTGTTGATGGCCGCGCGCTTGGTGTTGCTGAGCCCCAGGCAGTACCAGGGGTTGGACGCCAGGTACATGCGCGGGTAGCCGAGCACGACGACCCGGGCGTTGGGGGCGCGGTCGCGGATGGCGCTGTAGACCGCGTTGAGACGGGCGGGGAGGGTGTTGTTGATGTAGTCGGTCGCGGTGGCCAGCCGGGCCAGGCAGGTGCTGTCGGAGCTGGTGACGCAGGTGGTCATGGCGTCCGCGAAGCCCGCGTCGTTGCCGCCGATGGTGATGCTCACCAGGCCGGTGGACGCGTTGAGGGCGCCCAGTTGCTGGTTGATCACATCCGTGGTGACCGCGCCGGAGCAGGCGGCGAAGGTGAAGGACGAGGGGGCGTTGGCCGCCGCCCAGCGGGCGGGGTAGGCGTTGTTGCTGCGGTGGCAGTCACCGCTGGAGTCGATGTAGCTCCCGGCGCCGTTGCCGGAGGAGTAGGAGTCCCCCAGGGCCACGTACGCGGGAGCGGCCGCCTGGGCCGGGCCGATGCCCAGCAGTCCGAGCAGCAGGGCGAGAACGAGAACGGACGCGGCCGACAGGGATCTGGTCAGTCTCACAGGGCCTCCAACGAGCAGGTGTGCTGCCGCACTTGTAGCAAGCTACGCGCGTTGAAGGAAGTGTTCATGCCAAACTCGGGGCGAAGTCCCGGCGAACGGAGGGAACGGCGCGCACCACCGGGGCGCGGTACGGCGGAAGACGGTGACTTGGTCTAGACCTTGACGGGGGATTCCCGGGCGCGCTTCAGTGTGGGCAACACCCCCACGGCGCCGGCGCGGCCGTGACCCGCCGTCGCCTCTCCCAAGGAGCAACCGCGTGCTGAGACAACACATCGTCAGGTTACTGATGGCCGTCCTGCTCGCCACCGGCCTCGGCGCCGCACTGGTCCCCGCGGTGAACGCGGCACCCCAGCAGGCCGCGGGCACCACCTGCGCGACGGCCACCGACTGGGTGGCCGGCACCTGGTACCCGGCGGGCAGCATCGTGCGCTACAACGGCAGTTACTACCGCGCGGAGCACGAGAACCCGGGCTACGACCCGGTGATCAGTTACTGGTACTGGCACCCGTACACCTGTGACGGCGGCGGGCAGAACCCCGGGCCCGGCTCCTTCGTCGTGAGCGAGGCCCAGTTCAACCGGATGTTCCCGAACCGGAATTCCTTCTACACCTACAGCGGCCTGGTCGCGGCCCTCAGCTCCTACCCCGGCTTCGCCAACACCGGCAGCGAGGAGGTGAAGCGCCGGGAGGCGGCGGCGTTCCTCGCCAACGTCAGCCACGAGACCGGCGGCCTCGTCCACATCGTGGAGCAGAACACCGCCAACTACCCCCACTACTGCGACTGGAGCCAGCCCTTCGGCTGCCCCGCCGGCCAGGCCGCCTACTACGGCCGCGGACCGATCCAGCTCAGCTGGAACTTCAACTACAAGGCCGCGGGTGACGCCCTCGGCATCGATCTCCTCGGCAACCCCTGGCTGGTGCAGAACGACGCGGCCGTCGCCTGGCGCACCGCCCTGTGGTTCTGGAACACCCAATCCGGCGCCGGCACCATGAGCGGCCACCAGGCCATCGTGTCGGGCGCGGGCTTCGGTGAGTCGATCCGCAGCATCAACGGCAGCATCGAGTGCAACGGCGGCAACCCCGGGCAGGTCCAGAGCCGGGTCACCACCTTCCAGAACTTCTCCGCCATCCTGGGCACCACCCCGGGCGGCAACCTCTACTGCTGACCGGTCCGCACCACGACAGCACGCTCTCCCGGCCGGGCCGCACGGCCCGGCCGGGAGACACCGGCCGCCGGCTCAGGCCAGGGTGAGGCCGAAGGCGCTGAGCGCCTGGACCAGCGGCAGATAGTACGAGACGCCGCCGGTGGCGCAGTTGCCGGAGCCGCCGATCAGCATGCCGAGCCCGGTGCTTCCGGAGAAGGCCGGAGCGCCGGGACCGGTGCCCGGCTCCACACACAGGTCCGTACGGAAGACCCCGGTGTACACCGCGCCCCCCACATTGATCGTCTGGTTCACGGCGGTGACGGTGCCGCACCGCAGGCCCGTCGTGGGGCCCGCGAGACACACCCGGCCGCCCACGGCGGGCGGGGCGGCCGAGACGATCGGCTGCGGGACACCGCCCCCCGAGATCTCGCCGGGCGCCGTCACGGTCGGCGCGTACCGCAGCAGGGACCAGCCGCCGCCCGGGAACGAGGAGGCCGAGGTGGTGCCCACCGGGACCGTGAGCCCGGGGTCCGCGTACCACGTGGTGCCCGGGCCCCCGCAGCCACCGGGCAGCAGCCCGTACCGCTGGGCCCCGCCGTCCCGGGCGTTGAAGGCGACGACACAGGTGGCGGCCGCGCTGTACACCCGGTCGCCGCCGCGCACCGTGGTGGCGGTCGCGGCGGCCGGTGCCGCGGCGCCGAGCAGCAGCGCGGTGGTCAGCAGGGCGAACAGCGCGGATCCGTACCGGGACAGTCGCATGGCGGACTCCTGGGGACGACGGGAGGGCCGGTCTATGGCATGGCCCCGTCATTCTGCCCGTGCCCGCCCGCCCTCAGCCCCCGTCGCGGGCTCCGGCCGCCGGGCTCAATTCTCCGTGCCCCGGGTGCTGAGCGCCTTCAGCCAGGACGGCCCGCTCAGCAGTTCGAGCAACAGCAACAGCCGCGTCAGCGGCGTCCATTCGGCCTCCTCCCGCCCGGCCGCGGGACCGCCGTGCGCCGACACCGACGCGCCGTACGCCGACGCGTCCTGCTCCGCCGGCCCGTCCGGCTCCAGCGGCGGCAGCAGCGCCCAGACGGCCTTCCCGTGGACGTCCGGCGCCGTCCAGCCCCAGGTCTGCGCCAGTGACTCCAGGACGTGCAGACCGCGCCCCGACTCCTGGAAGAAGTCCGGCTCGCGCACCACCGGGACCGCGCTGCCCGGATCGAAGACCGCGCACAGGACCGAGCCGCCGCAGTGCACCAGGCTCAGCAGAAACGGTTGGTCTGCGCTGGCCGGCGGCAGCGGACTCGCCGCCGCACCGGCCGGCGGCGCACCGTAGCGCAGCGCGTTCGTCACCAGCTCCGAGACGATCACCGTCGCGTCCTCCGCCAGCCCCGCGAGCCCCCAGCCCGCCAGCGTGCTGCGGGTCAGCTCCCGCGCACTGCCCGGGGAGGCGGGGGAGTCGGCCAGCGCAAAGGTGGCGAAACCCGCCGCGTCGGGCTCCGCCCCGTCCGAACCGCGCACCGGCCCGCCGCCGTTGGACGCGGACCGCGCGGACAGCCCACCCAGGGGCGGCAGCGCCGGGAGCGGCGGCAGGCCGGGCTCCCTCGCCGGGGTGAGCGCCGCCGCGCCCCGCGCCCCGCTCACCCGGTCCCCCCGTGCGTCCCCCGGTGTCCACCACGGTGAGTGAGCTGGCATAGGTCCTCCGCTGCACTGTGTTGCCATACGTTGACTCTGCGCGACGACTCCGCTGTGTCTATCCTCACTGAACCGAGCGTATCGCTGCAAGTACATCTGAAAGAACGAATGCAAGAACAGATGCAAGAACACGCGCCGACGGGGGAAGTAATCGGTCTGGATCCGAAGGGCCGCCCGCACCGGGCGGCCGGACCGGACGCTGACGAGGAGGAGTTATGCCGCAGTTCGCCAACGGGATTCCCGCCGGGCGGCTCAAGGGTGCGGTCTGGCGCAAGAGCGCCCGCAGCAACCCGAGCGGAAACTGTGTCGAGGTGGCCCGGCTGGCGGACGGGGGAGTGGCCGTGCGCAACTCCCGCGATCCGCAGGGGCCCGCGCTCATCTACACCCGGGCCGAGATGAGCGCCTTCATCAACGGCGCCAAGGACGGTGACTTCGACGATCTGACCGAAATCACCGGGTAACACCCGTACCCCGGAGCAGAAGCACCCCTGAGTGGCATGGGCGTTGCTGTACGACCCGGTCGTACAGTGCGACACTGGGCGCTCATTCAACCACTCAGGGGAACCCAGATGGCCTCAGCCGAACCCGGCCGCGTCTCCTCCGTGACGGATCTGCTCTCCCACGCACGGAGCGGCCCCACCGCGTTGCGTATCGTGCTCGGCACCCAGCTGCGCCGGCTGCGTGAGGAGCGCGGCATCCGTCCGGAGGAGGCGGGCCGGGCGATCCGCGCCTCGCACGCGAAGATCAGCCGGCTGGAACTGGGCCGGGTGGCCGCCAAGGAGCGCGATGTCGCCGACCTGCTGACCCTGTACGGCGTCGTGGACGCCCCGCGCCGCGCCGAACTGCTCGAACTGACCCGGCAGGCCGGGAACCCGGGCTGGTGGCAGAAGTACAGCGACGTCCTGCCCAACTGGTTCGAGACGCTGATCGGCCTGGAGGAAGCCGCCTCGGTGATCCGCACCTACGAGGTGCAGTTCATCCCCGGGCTGCTCCAGACCCCCGACTACGCGCGGGCCTGCATCGCGCTCGGCCATCCGCGCGAGACACCCCGGCAGATCAACCGCCGCGTCGAACTGCGCCTGGAGCGGCAGGAACTGCTGCGGCGGCCGTGCGCCCCCAAGCTGTGGGCCGTGGTGGACGAGGCCGCGCTGCACCGCCCGCTCGGCGGCGCGGCGGCGATGCGCGCCCAGATCGACCATCTGCGCGAGCTGGCCGAACTGCCCAATGTCATCATCCAGATCGCGCCCTTCCACCTCGGCGGACTCGCCACGGCCGGTGCTCCGGTGACCATCCTGCGCTTCCTGGAACCGGATCTGCCGGACATCGTCTATCTCGAACAGCTCAACAGCGCCCTGTACCTCGACAAGCGCGACGACGTCGAGGACTACCTGGCGGTGATGGACACGCTGTGCGCCAGCGCGGAACCGGCCGGCCGCACCCCGGAGTTCCTCTCCCGGCTCTCCTTCCCCGATCCGCCCGTGCCCGGCGGTGGCCCGGCCTGAGTCGATCAGGTCCCGCATCTGTTCGGGCGGTCGGCCCGGCTCTACTCTGGGAGCGCTCCCATTCATGAGCCGCATCAATGGAGGGTCGGCATGCATTCCCTTGCACCCCAACGCCGTTCGGGCCTGTTACGGGCCCTCGCGGTGGCGACAGCCGCGCTGCTGTGTCTGATCCCGTGGGCGGACACCGCCGCCGCGCACGGCTCCACCATCGATCCGATGTCCCGCAACTACAGCTGCTGGAAGCGCTGGGGCCACGACTTCCAGAACCCCAACATGGCCAACCAAGACCCGATGTGCTGGCAGGCCTGGCAGGACAACCCCAACGCCATGTGGAACTGGAACGGTCTGTACCGCGACGGCGTGAACAACAACCACCAGGCGGCGATCCCGGACGGCCAGCTGTGCAGCGGCGGCCGCGCCGAGGGCGGCCGGTACCGGTCCATGGACACGGTGGGCGCCTGGGAGGCGACCAACATCGCCAGCAGCGCGAACTTCACGGTCCGGGTGCACGACGCGGCGCTGCACGGCGCCACGTACTTCCAGATCTACGTCACCAAGCAGGGCTTCGACCCGACGACGCAGGCCCTCAAGTGGAGCGACCTGGAGCTGGTGCGCACCACCGGCGCCTACGCCCCGGGTGAGGGCACCCCGTCCACCGAACCGCAGCTCGGCGGGGTGACGGTGTCCATCGACGCCTCCGCTCCCGGGCGTACCGGCCGGCACATGGTGTACACCATCTGGCGGGCCGGGCACATGGACCAGACGTACTACCTGTGCAGCGACGTGAACTTCGGCTGACAGGTGCATGGCGCACGGACTTGCCATCTCCTCGCCCCCCACGGAGGGGGTGGCAAGACCGGCGCGTTCTGGGGGTTGAGGAACATCCGAACAAAAACCGGCGCTAAGCCCTTCGCAGGTCTGAGAGCGCTTTGACCTGGGGTCTGTGGGGGCGGAGCCTTCGGCAGTCGTGTTGATCACTGACTGTCTGGAGGCCCGGGGTGCCGGTCGGGTTTCTGACGGATTCGCAGGCTGCGGCGTACGCGGCGTACGACGGGGCGCCGTCGCGTACAGAGTTGGAGCGGTTCTTCTTCCTGGACGACGCGGATCGGGCGCTGATCGAGCCGAAGCGGCGGGCGCACAACCTGCTGGGCTTCGCGGCCCAGCTCACGACTGCGCGGTATCTCGGGGTGTTCCTGGAAGACCCGACCGACGTGCCGACGGAGGTCGCCGACTATCTCGCCGAGCAGCTGGGCATCGCGGACGCGTCACACCGGCGCGGTGCGCGCGTACGACGTGATCCGGATGCTGTCGCGCGAGGGGCGGCCCACCCCGCTCGGCGACGCGATCGCGCACTACGGCCGGATCGCCAAGACTCTGCACATCCTGCGCCTGGCCGACGAACCTGGCTACCGCCGCCAGATCAAGGTGCAGGCCAACCTCCAGGAAGGCCGCCACTCCCTCGCCCGGAAGATCTTCCACGGTCGGGCGGGCAGCTCTTCCAGCGCTACCAGGACGGCATGGAGGATCAGATCGGCGCGCTCGGTCTGGTCCTCAACGCACTCGTGCTGTTCAACACCCGCTACATGGACGCCGCGGTGAACCAGCTGCGCGCGGATGGCTTCGAGGTCCGCGACGAGGACGTGGCCCGGCTCTCCCCGTTCGTGCGCCACCGTGCTGGGCCGGTACTCCTTCCAGCTCCCCGACCTGCCCGGCGGAATGCGGCCACTCCATGCGCCGGACGCTGTCGACGAGTAGCGAGACGCGGCGGGCGCGTCTGGCCGCGCCCGCCGCTCGCACCGTCGTGGGAACTCTACGCGTTGGCTGCCTGGATGCGGACGGCTCGGGCGCGGACCACGAAGGGCCGGGAGAAGACGGTGATGGCGATGGAGACGGCGGCCACAAAGGTGATGGCCGTGCCAGCAGTGAAGTGCTGGGCAATGCCGCCGGCGATCGCGGCTCCGATACCTTGCCACGTCATCCGGCCGGCGGACTCAACTCCCTGGACCTGGCCACGGACCGGATCAGGGGTCAACTCCAGAAGCTGTTCCTGGAGCGGCAGGGTGGCAGCGAATCCGGCACTGGCGATGAACACCGCGGCGGTCGCCACCAGCACGGGCGGGTGGACGGCGAACAGCAGGTAGGGGGCGGCGAGCAGCAGTCGCAGGGCGAATGCGTAGCGGCGCCGCTGCTCGGCGGTGAACAGCCGCCCGACCGCAAGGTCACCGAGGAGCATGCCTGCCGATCCGGCGGCCAGGAAGACGCCGGCGTGATGGGGAGAGTAGGAGATGAACAGGGCCCCGCAGCCAACGATCAGACCGTTGGGGACCCACAGGTTCAGCAGCAGCGCGCGTTGGCCGGAGTGGGAGAAGAGCTCGATGTTCGTCGTCCAGGTCCGGCGCAGTCCGGGGCGCCGGGTCAGACGGATCGAGCGTTCCCGGACCGTCACCGCCACAATGATCAATCCACCGCCGGTCAGGGCGGTCGCGACGGCGAAGACCTCCTGCGGGCTAAGGTACCGCAGCAGTACGGCGCCGATGGCGTAGCCGAGGATGGCCATGCCTCCCGCGGTGATGTTCATCAGCGAACGTGCCAGTGCATAGGCGGAGGTCGGCACTACCTCGGCGAGCAGCCCCATCCGGGTGCCCGTTCCCAGGGACTGGAAGAACCCCAGTACAAGCAGCAGACCGAACCGGGCGGCGAGCGGCAGCCCTGGAACCGCCTGTGCGGCAACACCTACGAGGGAGACGCACTGGAGCGCGACAAGGGTCCGGCGAGGACGGCTTCCGTCCGCGACCGACATCAGCGTCAGCGCACCGAGTACCGTCGCGAAGGTGGCGCCGTACATGCTCACAGCGGTCAGGAACGGGGACTTGGTCTGCTGGTTGACCAGCGTGCCGAGCGCGAAGCCCGACAAGGTGCTCGCGGCGACCGTCAGCGTGAAGCTGGCGTACAGGCCGACGAACTCACGGTTGCGGAGCAGGTGACGGTAGGTGGTGGGAGGTGTGCCGGGGGCAGATGTGTCAGAAGGCATGAAAAAAGCCTTCGCGCGCACCCAACCTGGGGCGCCGAAGGCCGACGTGTGGATTATAGCAAGTGCCCCAGCCCCACCACGGCCCGTATCGGACCGGGGGAGACGCGGATACGCACCGGTCACGGCAGCACCGCACATTCACCGGCGGCTGTCGCCAGGTGCGAGCAGACTGGTCAGCTCCGAGATCGCCTCGGGGGAGGGCTTGAAGTAGCGGCGGACGTTCTCCGGCTTCTTGTGCCTCGACTTCGCCATCAGCATCAGCAGGGAGGCGCCCTGCTCGCCCAGGTGGGTCAGGGCGGAATGACGGTACTCGTGCAGTCCCAGCCCGTCCCCGGCCCGCGCACGGCGGTGTGCTCGTCGAGCAGGGCGCGGGCCTGGCCATAGGAGAGGCGGGCCAGGCCGGTGTCCGGGCACACGTCGCGCGGGCTGACCACCTTCCCCGGGCCGGGCCGCCGGTGGGTGACGAACACCGGCCCGCGGGTGCGGCCGCGCAGCAGCCGGGGCAGGAGGCGCGCGGTGCCGGCGTCCCAGTAGACGGTCTCCAGCAGGAAGTTCTCGCGCGCCTGTCCGCGTCGGCGGGCCTTGCTGCGGGCGCCCTTGGCCTTGGCCGGGCAGCGGCGGGCGGCGAGGTCCAGGTCCTCGATGTTCAGACCGAGGATTCCCTCCGCGCGGGCGGCCGTCTCGTAGAGCATCCGCCACAGCGCCTTCTCACGCAGGTGGACCTCGCGGCGGGCGATGAGCCGGTCCACGGCCATCTTGGAGCGGGCCGGGGTCTCGGAGTCCGGCACCGCCAGGCGCTTCGTCCACGCCGGGACCGCCGGGGCGTCGTAGCCGTACTCCGCGCACCAGCTCAGCCAGGAGAGCACCGCCGCCCGGCGGGCGTTCCAGGTGTTGACCGCCGTGGTGCCCCACAGGAGTTCCAGGCCTCGCCGATCTCGTCATCCGCAACCGACCCCAACGGGCGGGCCTCCCCGATCCGCTCGGCGGTCTTGCCGACGCCGACTCCGTAGCTGCGGACGGTGTTCGGATTGCGCAGCGAGTCGAGGAAGGCGTCGGCCGCCGCGCGGACGGTCAACGCCTTCCCGGCCGGCAGTTGCACGACGGTGGGCACCGCTTCCCCCTTGCCACGGATACCGGGGCCGTTTCATGCACGGCCCGGAGAACATCACCGCAGGTGATGAATCAAGTTCCCGCAGGTAATGAGGTGTTATCCGCGGGAGGACTTCAGACGGGTCTGCCCGCCGACGCTCCGTCAGCCGCCCACCTGGGCCGACTGATCCTTAGCGCCGGCTTTCGTTCGGATGTTCCTCAACCCCCGTTCTCCCCGGCCGCCGCCGCCCATCCGTCAGATCCAGCGCTCCAGCACGGTGATCAGATCGCGGGTGACCTCGTCCCGGTTGGTCTCGTTCAGGATCTCGTGCCGGGCCCCGGGGTAGGCCCGCCAGCTCAGCTCCCGGGTGCCCGCGTAGCGGAAGTCCTCCAGCAGCCCGTACACCAGTGACATCCCGGCGTGGCACGGGTCGCGGTCGCCGACCGCGACGTGCACCGGCAGATCGCGCGGGATCCTGGCCTGCTGCGCGGGATCGTTGATCTTGCGGTTGCCCTCCACCCAGTCCAGCGCGAGCCCGGCGCTGAAGGGGAATCCGCACCGCGGGTCGGCGACGTAGCGGTCCACCTCGGCCTCGTCCCGGCTCAGCCACTCGAAGCCGGTGCGGAAGGGGTAGGGGTCGTTGAACGACCCGAACAGCTCGGGCACGAACGGCGAGGCCGCCGCCCGCCCGCCGCGCTCGATCTCGGCGCGCAGGGCGCGCAGCGCGCCCAGCGGCTCGCACCCGGGCAGCGCCCGGAAGGTGCCGGTCAGCAGCAGCCCGGCCAGTCCCTCGCCGTGCTCCTGCGCGTAGTCGCGCGCCAGCTGGGAGCCCATGCTGTGACCGGCCATCACCAGCGGCACCCCGGGCACCTGCCGGCGGGCCCGCTCGCCGGTCAGCCGCAGATCGTCCACGACCGCGCGCCAGCCGGAGTCGCCCACCACCCCCGGGCCGCCGGTGTGCGCGGCGGTCGCGCCGTGCCCGCGGTGGTCCGAGGCGATCACCGCGAGACCGCGCCCGGTCAGCGCGCGGGCGAAGCGGTCGTAGCGCAGGGCGTGCTCGGCCGCGCCGTGCACCAGCTGCACCCAGCCGCGTACGGCGCCGGGTCCGCCGGGCGGCAGCCAGCTGTGGGTGACCACCGTGGTGCCGTCGGTGGCGGTGATCTCCTCGGTGCGCGGCGGTGCCGGTTCCGGCGGCGGTGTCTCCACACGGTCTCCCTCGGTCTGCCGGACTGTTCAGTCCTGATGCATCTTGGTGAAATAGTGCAGGGTCGCCATGCTGTGAGCGATGCGTTCGTCGAGCAGCGTGTCGTCGTAGCGGTAGCCGGTGCGCAGATAGCTGAAGCTCATGGCCCGGCCCCGTCCCGGCAGGGAGCGCGGCTGCCGCCAGACCACGTTCTTGGGGCAGCCCCACACCAGCATTTCCCCCACGTGTCCGAGCGTCAGCAGGGTGACCAGGACGGAACCGAGGAAGAAGGTCACCCACAGCGGGGTGAGCAGGACGAAGCCGAGCCAGCCCGCCCAGGTGCCCCGGTGGCCGATGAGCGGTGGCCGGCCGTCGGGGAAGTCGATCCGCCAGTGGGCGCGGCGGCCGGGGCGGGAACGGGTGCGGGTGATGCGGCACAGCGGGAGTCCGGCGGCGTCGGTGACCGCGAAGTGGGCCGGCTCGGCGACCCCGGCCTCCTCCGGCCGTACGGTGGCGGCCGGCGCTCCGGTGCGGTCGTGCAGGACGAGCACCGGGTGCGGGGTGCCCGAGCCGCTGCGGGAACGTTCCTCCACCTCCGCCACGGTGACGGGGGACGAGCCGGCCGGGGGAGCGGCGGCCGTCTTCACCAGGGACGCCGCGCCACCGCCGCCGGGGGCGGGGTCCGCGACGGCGGGATCGTCGGGCGGGTAGAGCCGGACCCAGCCGGCGGGCGGGGCGCCGCCGGGACCGGTGGTGGCGGCGGGCTGCGCGGAACGCCGGTCGGGGAGGATGGCGAACTCCTCGCCCGGTGCCCACTCTCCGGTCCGCATACCCTGGGTGCCCGTGATGTCCACGGTGAAGCCGGCCGTCATGACCGCGATCCTCCCAGCCGGGCCGTGGGCCGAAACGTGCCCGTGTCCGGGATCACAGTCCCCCGGTGCGGGACCCGCACCGGGGTGGCCTTGCTGTCCCGGCCTCGCGGGACGGATGATGAGGATGTGACGGGTGAGGCGTACCGGCTGGCCGGTGCGAGAGGAGCGAGCACATGAACGCGGGCCGGGTGACCGTTGTCGGTGAGGTACTGGTCGATCTGCTGTGGCGGGCCGGTGAGCGGGAGTTGCGGGCGGTGCCCGGTGGCAGCCCGGCCAATGTGGCGGTGGGCCTGCACCGGCTGGACCGCCCCGTCACACTGATCACCGCCTGGGGCGACGACGTGCCGGGTGCGCTGGTGCGCGAACACCTGGACGGCATAGGGGTGGAGG
>NZ_JBHWJL010000119.1:0-14756 GCF_042731495.1 Streptomyces sp. NPDC059853 | reverse complement strand
GGCGTCCCGTTCACCGTCAAGGAGAACCTGGCCATCGGCGGCGTCCCCACCACGCACGGCATCGCCCGCTTCAAGGACTTCACCGCCGCCGCCGACGCCCCGCCCGTGGCCCGGCTGCGCGCCGCCGGTGCCATCCCCATCGGTCACAGCAACATGCCCGACCTGGCCCTCGGCGGGGTGCACACCCGCAGCGAACTGTTCGGCGACACCCGCAACCCCTGGGACCCCACCCGCACCCCCGGCGGCACCAGCGGCGGCGACGGCGCCGCCGTGGCCACCGGCATGGCCCCGCTCGGCCTGGGCAACGACTCCGGCGGCTCCGTCCGCATCCCGGCCTCCTTCTGCGGCGTCACCGCCCTCAAACCCACCCACGGCCGCTTCGCCGCCGACCACCGGCTGGGCGAGGACGACCCCACCCTCGCCTCCCAGCTCATCCCGGTGGACGGCCCGCTGGCCCGCACCGTCGGCGACCTGCGGCTCGCGTACGAGGCGCTGGCCGGCCCCGACCCCCGCGACCCGCGCACCGCGCCCGTCCCGCTGTACGCGCCCGGCTCCCCCGCCGCGGCCCCGGTGAAGGTCGCCGTGGTGGCCGACCCCGGCGGCCTCGGCGTCCACCCGCACGTACGGGACGCCATCCGCACCGCCGCCGACCGGCTCGCGGACGCCGGCCACGAGGTGGTGGAGGTGCCGGACGTCCCGCTCCTGGAGGAGGCGCTGGAGACCTACGCGACGCTGGTGATGACGGAGTTCGCGCTGGTCTGGCCCCGGATCCGGCCGATCGTGCCGGCCGGGAGCCGCGCCTACCTCGAAATGTCGATGGACCGCGCCACCGGCGGCGACCTGGGCGGCTATCTGCGGGCGACAGCCGTCCGGCTCACCGTCCAGCGGGCCTGGGCGCGGTTCCTCGACAGCTACCCCCTGCTGCTCGGCCCGGTGTTCACCGAACCGCCGATCGAGCCGGGCCTGGAGTCCTCCGGCCCCGAGGGACACCGGCGGGTGACCGAGGCCATGCGGCTGTGCGCGGCCGTCAGCCTGGCCGGTGTCCCGGCGGTGGCCGTGCCCACCGGGGTACGCGACGGACTGCCGCTCGGCGTCCAGCTGATCGGCGGTGCCTGGCGCGAGGACCTGTGCCTGGCGGCGGCCGGGACCGTCGAGGCGGGCACCGGACGGCTGACACCGGTCGGCGGGTGACGGGCAGCGGGGACGGGTAGCGGGGGACACCGGTCGGCGGGTGACCTGGGCGGCGTTAAGCGGAAAGCCCGGCGGGGAAAGGACGTTCGGGGCCGCCCGGCCCCATCCGTCCCCTCAGTACCAGCGGTTCACCCCGCAGAAAGGTCATCATGCGTCATCTGGTCTGGCAGAAGTCCAGCTTCAGCGGCTCCGGAGGCAACGGATCCTGCGTCGAACTGGCCGCCACCACCCACGCCGCCGTCTGCCTCCGGGAGAGCGACGCCCCGGCCGTCACCCTCACCGCGTCCCGGGCCGCCACCCGCGCCCTACTGACCCGGATCAAGACCGGCCGGATCGCCCTGAAGGCCGCCCCGTAGGCGCCCCGGCCGACCGCCCGCCGGTCAGCGGAACCGGCAGTCCGCCAGGTGGTCGTTGACCAGGCCGCACGCCTGCATGAGCGCGTACGCCGTGGTCGGCCCGACGAAGCGGATACCGCGCTTCCTGAGGTCCTTGGCCAGGGCCGTCGACTCGGCCGTCGTGGCCGGGATGTCCCCGTGCCCCACGGGTGCGCGACGGCCCTGCGCCTCGGGCGCGTACGACCAGATCAGCTCCGTCAGCTCCCCCTCGCGCCAGCCGGCCAGCACCTCCGCGTTGTGCAGCGTCGCGTCGATCTTCATCCGGTTGCGGATGATCCCCGGGTCGGCGAGCAGCCGCGCGGCGTCCTCCGCCGTGAACGCCGCCACCTTCTCGATGCGGAACCCGGCGAACGCCGACCGGAAACCCTCCCGGCGCCGCAGGATCGTCAGCCAGGAGAGACCCGACTGGAACGCCTCCAGCGACAGCCGCTCGAACAGCGCGTCGTCCCCCCGTACCGCCCGTCCCCACTCGGTGTCGTGATACGCGCGGTAGTCCTCGGGACCGGTCCCCCAGGGACAGCGCAACAGCCCGTCCGGGCCGGGCACCGCGCCCGTTGTGTCGCTCATGCCCCCAGTCTGCCCCAGGGCACCGACACCCCCCGGGCCGCCCTCAGGCGACCGCCCGGTAGGGCACCTCCCGCAGATACATCGCCCCGCAGGTGTGGCAGGACGGCTCCTCGGTGTTCCCCCACTTCCGGTCCGACAGGGTCAGCGCCCCGGACGCCATCTCCTTGCCGCACATGGCGATGTTCCCGTCCCCCTCACGCACCATGTGCCACCACTTCACGTCCCCGGGCTCCTCGGGGTCGACGTACTCGGCCCACATCGTGTGCTGTGTGGCCACGGCTGTCCACCTCCTCGTACTCCCTTCCCTCCATGATGGAACGCCCTCTCACGCGATGCGAGCCGAACACCTACGATCCCCACCATGGATCCGACCGGGGGCGGGCTCCGACTCGCATCGAGCGCCATCGCGCCGCTGATCAAGAAACTCTTCCACCGGGACGGCCCGGGCGCCGGACTGACCGACAAACCGGTACGCCTCTCGGCGCTGGTGTCGTTCCGCGGCGAGACCCGCACCCTGGGTGAGCGCGAGCTGCGCAAACTCGCCCGCGAACTCGTCGCCCGCGCGGCGACGGCGGCGGGCCCGCACGAGGCCCCCGCCCCCGACGTACAGGAGGAACTGACCGATGCCCTTACCCGATCACTCCGCGACCTCGGCGAGCTGGACATGGACGACGTCCAGGCCGTCCGGCTGGGCCCGGAAGGTCTCGCCGCCCGCATCGCCCGCCCCGGGGACCTTTCAGCGGCGGCCGAAGCCCGCTACGAAGCCCTCCTCGGCGCCGTCTGCCTCCACATCCTGAACTTCTTCACCCAGCGCTCCACGTTCGTCGCCCGCACCCTCACCGAACAGAGCCGTGACCTGGACCGGCTGATCCGCACCGTCGACCTGCTGACGGAACGCATCCCGGCCAGGTCCGCGGCCGACACGGCCTTCGAGGAGCGGTACACGGCGTACCTCCTCACGAAGCACAGCCACCTCACCATCTACGGCCTGGACCTCTACCAGGCCGACACGTGGCCGCTGGACGCCGCCTACCTGAGCCTGCGCACCACGGAACGGGACACCAGCACCCACCACTTCCCCGGCGACACCGAGCCGGCCCCCGCCCCGAACCCGCCCCAGCCCGCCGAACGTGCCCTGGCCGGCCGGGAACGGGTCCTGCTGCGCGGCGAGGCCGGATCGGGCAAGACCACCCTCGTCCAGTGGCTCGCCCTCACCACCGCCCGCCAGGAGACGGCGGACGGCATGACCCACCTGCTGGGCCGCATCCCCTTCGTGCTGCCGCTGCGCACCCTCACCCGGGGCGGCAGGGACCTGCCCTCCCCCGACGCCTTCCTGTCGGCGGTCGGCTGCCCCTTCCACGCCGCCCAGCCGGCCGGCTGGACCGACCGGGTGCTGACCACCCGGCGCGGGCTGCTGCTCGTCGACGGCATCGACGAGATCCCGGAGGAGGAACGCGAGCCCGCCCGCCGCTGGCTGCGCGACCTGCTGGACGCCTACCCCGGCAACCTGTGGCTGGTCACCTCCCGCCCCTCCGCCGTCCGCGACGACTGGCTGGCGGGCGAGGGCTTCGCGGAACTGACCATGGCCCGGATGAGCGAGAAGGACATCGCCGCCTTCCTCCAGCGCTGGCACCGCGCCGCCCGGGCCGGGGAAGAACTGGAACAGAAGCTGCTCAGCACCATCCGCACCCGCCGGGACCTCACCCAGCTCGCCACCAACCCGCTGATGTGCGCCCTCCTCTGCGCCCTGCACCGGGACCGCCGGGGCTACCTGCCCCACGGCCGCAAGGCCCTGTACGACGCGGCTCTGCACATGCTGCTGGAGCGCCGCGACCAGGAGCGGGGGCTGATGACCGACGGCATCCGGCTGGACGCGGAGTCCGCCGGGCTCCTGCTCCAGAAACTCGCCTACTGGCTGATCCGCAACGGCCGCTCGGAGATGGACAGCGGTGTGGCCCTCGGTGTGCTCGCGCGGGCCCTGCCCTCGATGCCGCACGTGGCGGATCAGGGGACGCCCGAGGAGATCTTCCGCCATCTCCTCGACCGCTCCGGACTGCTGCGCGCGCCGGGCCCGGGTGCGGTGGATTTCGTCCACCGCACCTTCCAGGACTACCTGGGCGCGAAGGAGGCCGTGGAGGAGCAGGACTTCGGTCTCCTGGTGGAGAAGGCGCACCTCGACCAGTGGGAGGACGTCATCCGCATGGCGGTGGCCCACGCCCGCCCCGACGAACGCGCCACCCTGCTCACCGGTCTCGTCAGCCGCGGCGACGAGGAACCGGACCACCGCATCCGGCTGCACCTGGTGGCGATGGCCTGCCTGGAGCACGCCAGCCAGCTGGACCGCGCGACCCGCGAGGCGGTCAAGCGGCGCGCCGCGGAGCTGATCCCGCCCCGGACACGGAGGGAAGCCGAGCGGCTGGCCGCCGTGGGTCCGGTGGTCCTGGAGTTACTGCCCGGCCCGGAGGGCCTGACGGAGGAGGAGGCGCGGGCTGTGGTGATCACCGCCCAGACCATCGGCACCGACGCCGCGATCCCCCGCTTGGTGCCGTACCGCGATCACCCGTCCAGCTCGGTCCGGAGCTGGCTGGCGTCGGAGTGGAGCAGGTTCGACACCGAACGGTACGCGGCCGAGGTGCTGGCACAGCTGTCCTTGGAGGGTCATTTCCGGATCACCGCGTCCACCCCCCGGGAACTGGAGATGCTGCGCGAGCTTCCGGCCCACCGGTACTACTCGCTGCGGGGTGACTTCTCGGCGTCCGAGATCGGCCGGGCACTGGACGGCATGAGGACGGCGATCTCCGGGATCTCCGAGCTGCACCTGTTCCTCGGTGACCGACTGCACGAGCTGGGCTTTCTGCACCGACTCCCCGGGCTCCGGCGCCTGCTTCTGTCGAACGTGAGCGAGCGGCACGATCTCTCCCGGCTGGCCGGTCTCCCGATCAGCGGCCTGAACCTCCGGGGGCCGGGCACCACGCAGCGTACGGACTGGCTGAACGAACTGCCCCATCTGTCCGACCTCTACCTCTGGGACGCGGTGATCGGCCACGACCTGCGCGCGCTCCCCGCCGGGGCGCGACTCCGGTATCTGAGCTTGCCCGCCGGCGTGGACGACCTCCGTCCCCTCAGCACCTGGCCCACCCTGCGCGACGTGGCACTCCCCCTGCTCCGGGTCCCGCCGGGCCCGGCCGGCTGGGCCACCGTCGCCTCGCTGCCGGAGCTGTCCGTCCTGACCGTCTCGGCCGAGGGGTTCGCCGACCTGACCGGCACCGGACTGCGGTTCGCAACCGTCACCACGCTGAGAGCCGACCTCACCCTCGGAGCGGACCGGCTCTCCGCCCTCGTGGACTGTTTTCCCTCGCTCGACACGCTCCACCTCTCCGGAAACCCGGGCTCCCCCGTGGCACTGGCACCGCTGGCAGCCCATTCCTCGCTGCGGCACATCACCTGCGCGGAAACGCTCCGGATCGCGGACGCCTCCCAGCTGCCCCGCCGCATCAGCGTCGTCCCGCATCCCTCGTCGCGCTACTGACCCGCCCACCCCCGCCCCCGCACACGCCGAGCCCCCCACCACCCTGGCGGGTCGTGGGGGCCTCGGCGTACTGCTCGGCTCCGCTCAGCGAGCGGTCGGGTCAGCTCTCCTTGGAGAGGTTCGGCCCGCCCTTCGCGGCCTGTTCCACCGGCGGGGTGTCGGGCAGCGAGGACTTCTCCTCGCCCCGGAAGGTGAACTTCTTGTCCGCGCCTTCACCCTCCGTGTCCACCACCACGATGTGGCCCGGACGCAGCTCGCCGAAGAGGATCTTCTCCGACAGGACGTCCTCGACGTCGCGCTGGATCGTCCGGCGCAGCGGACGCGCGCCGAGCACCGGGTCGTAGCCGCGCTTCGCCAGGAACTGCTTGGCGTCCGTCGACAGCTCGATGCCCATGTCGCGGTCCTTCAGCCGCTCGTCCACCTGGGCGATCATCAGGTCCACGATCTGGATGATGTCGTCCTGGGTGAGCTGGTGGAAGACCACCGTGTCGTCGACACGGTTCAGGAACTCCGGCCGGAAGTGCTGCTTCAGCTCGTCGTTGACCTTGGCCTTCATCCGGTCGTACCCGGTGGCGACGTCGCCGGCCACCGCGAAGCCCATGTTGAAGCCCTTGGAGATGTCCCGCGTCCCCAGGTTGGTCGTCATGATGATGACCGTGTTCTTGAAGTCGACGACCCGGCCCTGGGAGTCGGTCAGGCGACCGTCCTCCAGGATCTGGAGCAGCGAGTTGAAGATGTCCGGGTGCGCCTTCTCGACCTCGTCGAAAAGGACCACCGAGAACGGCTTGCGCCGCACCTTCTCCGTCAGCTGGCCGCCCTCTTCGTAGCCCACGTATCCGGGCGGGGAGCCGAAGAGCCGCGAGACGGTGTGCTTCTCGCCGAACTCCGACATGTCGAGAGCGATCAGCGCGTCCTCGTCGCCGAACAGGAATTCGGCCAGCGTCTTGGACAGCTCCGTCTTACCGACACCGGACGGGCCGGCGAAGATGAACGAGCCACCGGGGCGCTTCGGGTCCTTCAGGCCCGCCCGGGTACGGCGAATGGCCTGGGAGAGCGCCTTGATGGCGTCCTCCTGCCCGATGACGCGCTTGTGGAGTTCGTCCTCCATGCGCAGCAGCCGCGAGGACTCCTCCTCGGTCAGCTTGAAGACCGGAATACCGGTGGAAGCCGCCAGCACCTCGGCGATCAGTTCCTCGTCGACCTCGGCGACGACGTCCATGTCGCCGGACTTCCATTCCTTCTCGCGCTGTGCCTTGGCGGTCAGGAGCTGCTTCTCGTCGTCCCGCAGGGACGCGGCCTTCTCGAAGTCCTGCGAATCGATCGCGGACTCCTTCTCCCGGCGCACGTTCGCGATCTTCTCGTCGAATTCCCGCAGGTCCGGCGGCGCGGTCATCCGGCGGATGCGCATCCGGGAGCCGGCCTCGTCGATCAGGTCGATCGCCTTGTCCGGCAGGAAGCGGTCCGAGATGTACCGGTCGGCCAGCTGGGCCGCGGCCACCAGCGCGGAGTCGGTGATGGAGACGCGGTGGTGCGCCTCGTACCGGTCGCGCAGGCCCTTGAGGATCTCGATGGTGTGCGGCAGGGACGGCTCGGCGACCTGGATGGGCTGGAAGCGGCGCTCCAGGGCCGCGTCCTTCTCCAGGTACTTGCGGTACTCGTCCAGGGTGGTCGCACCGATGGTCTGCAGCTCGCCGCGGGCCAGCATCGGCTTGAGGATGCTCGCCGCGTCGATGGCGCCCTCGGCGGCGCCCGCGCCGACCAGGGTGTGCAGCTCGTCGATGAACAGGATGATGTCGCCCCGGGTGCGGATCTCCTTGAGCACCTTCTTCAGGCGCTCCTCGAAGTCACCGCGGTAGCGGGAGCCGGCGACCAGCGCGCCCAGGTCCAGGGTGTAGAGGTGCTTGTCCTTGAGGGTCTCGGGCACCTCGCCCTTGACGATGGCCTGCGCCAGGCCCTCGACGACGGCGGTCTTGCCGACGCCGGGCTCACCGATGAGGACCGGGTTGTTCTTGGTGCGGCGGGACAGCACCTGCATGACCCGCTCGATTTCCTTCTCGCGCCCGATGACGGGGTCGAGCTTGGTCTCCCGGGCGGCCTGCGTGAGGTTGCGGCCGAACTGGTCCAGGACGAGGGAGGTGGACGGCGTGCCCTCGGAGGGGCCGGCGCCCGCGGTGGCCGCCTCCTTGCCGCCCGAGTAGCCGGACAGCAGCTGGATGACCTGCTGCCGCACCCGGTTGAGATCGGCGCCCAGCTTCACCAGGACCTGGGCGGCGACGCCCTCGCCCTCGCGGATCAGGCCGAGCAGGATGTGCTCGGTGCCGATGTAGTTGTGGCCGAGCTGAAGGGCCTCGCGGAGCGACAGCTCCAGGACCTTCTTCGCCCGGGGAGTGAAGGGGATGTGGCCCGAGGGCGCCTGCTGGCCCTGGCCGATGATCTCCTCCACCTGCTGGCGGACCGCCTCCAGAGAGATCCCGAGGCTCTCCAGGGCCTTAGCGGCGACACCCTCACCCTCGTGGATCAGGCCCAGGAGGATGTGCTCGGTGCCGATGTAGTTGTGGTTGAGCATCCGGGCTTCTTCCTGAGCCAGGACGACAACCCGCCGCGCACGGTCGGTGAACCTCTCGAACATCGTTAATCGCTCCTCAGAGCGGTCAGGCAGTAAAGGGGTCGGTCCCCTCCCTGTCCTTCCGCAGCTTAGTCCCGCAACGGGGGACCGCTCATTCCGACTGTCTGCTCCTGTCCCCGGCCCCGTGTCCCGAACAGGCGACAACAGTTCCAACCCGATGGTGCGAGACGTTGTTCCCGCAGGCCAAGCTCTTGCACCTCGGATGAGTACGCCGACGGCGAACGCCGCCGGGCAACACACCCGGACCTACGGAAATCGCCCCTTCAGTCATGGGCATCCGTGTGGGATTCCTACCCGTCAAGACTGACACTCCATGCCGCCGGGGCAACGGACATCCGCTACAGGCGAACGCGATAATTCTCGATCGCGTCCGGATCGGCCGCCGGGAGCGGGTACGGTACGCGCCCGTCCGCCGACTGTGCGTAACCTTCGCATGCCGCGGGCCACCGCTCAAGACATGACACCGGTGGGGTGAGGCGCCGCGGGTGCGCGGCGCGGGATGGGCGCGGACACACCACAGGGGGCCGCGACAGGAGTGCGGCCCCCCAGGTCAGGGAAGCGCTTGGTCCGCCGGGGCCCTCCCCCGGGACCGGCCCGGGAGGTGCCCCGCGCGGGGCGACTGAGCGCAGGCCGGGGGCGTCCCGCCCCCGGCGCCCGGCCGCGGAATCAGGCGCCGGCCTTCTCGTAAGCCTCGCGAATGTTGGCGGGAACACGGCCCCGGTCATTCACTTCGAATCCGTTTTCCTTCGCCCACGCGCGGATTTTCGCGGTGTCCTGCCCGCTGCCGCCCGCCGGAGCCGCGGTACGGCCGCGACCGCGGCCGCCACGGCCGCTCCCGGCACGCCGGCCGGCCTTCACGTAGGGCTCAAGAGCGTTACGCAGCTTGTCCGCGTTTTCGGAGTTGAGGTCGATCTCGTAAGTCTTGCCGTCAAGCGCGAACGTTACGGTCTCCTCCGCCTCGCCACCGCTGAGGTCATCGAGGAGAAGGACCTGAACCTTCTGTGCCACCGGGCTGCTCCTCATTCATAGTCGCCGAATACCCTTACATACTTGCGGTGTAATCAAACCGCCATTCCAGGGAAAACACAAACCCTGAGTGCTGATTACCCGGCAACTCGATAAGACACAGGGGGACGATTCGGACAAACCTCCGCTCCCGTGTTGCTATCAGAGATGCAACAGCATCCGACTGTTACCCAATGTGTTGGGCTTCACTCGCTCCAGACCGAGGAACTCCGCCACGCCCTCGTCATTGGAACGGAGCAGCTCGCTGTAGACATCCCCGTCGACGGGGGCATCACCGATCTCGGTGAAGCCGTGACGGGCGAAGAACTCCACTTCGAAGGTCAGACAGAAAATGCGCCGAACACCGAGCCAGCGTGCCGTCTGGAGCAACTTCTCCAGCACCCGGTGGCCGACCGCATGGCCCTTCAGCTGCGGATCGACGGCCAGCGTCCGCACCTCCGCCAGGTCCTCCCACATGACGTGGAGGGCGCCGCAGCCGACCACCCGGGCGTCCGAGTCGCGTTCCGCCACCCAGAACTCCTGAATGTCCTCGTAAAGGGTCACGGTCGCCTTGTCGAGGAGGATGCGGTCCCGTGCGTAGAGATCGATGAGACGGCGCACCTCGGGCACATCCGTGGTCCTGGCCCTGCGGACGGTGACTTCCGTAACCGGGTGCGGCCCGTTCTTGGCTTCGTTGGCTTCCGCTGCGTCTGACACGGACGGAGGCTATCGCTGGGAAGGACCCTCTTCCGGCCCGGGGGGCGGCTCGCGGGACTCCCGCGATCCGTCCAGCGCGGTGACCCGGAGCGCGTCCCGCAATGCCTCGGTCTGCTCGGCCGACATCATCCCGAAGAATGCGACGAGGGCCGCCGCCGGGTTGTCGGACTCGGACCAGGCGTCATTCATCAATGCCGCTGAGTAAGCGGCTCGGGTGGAGACCGCCTCATAGCGATAGGCCCGCCCCTCCTGTTCGCGGCGGACCCAGCCCTTCTGATGGAGGTTGTCCAGGACGGTCATCACCGTCGTATAGGCGATCGAACGGTCCTGGCGCAGATCTTCGAGAACTTCCCGCACCGTGACGGGACGGTTCCACTCCCATACGCGGGTCATCACCGCGTCTTCCAGTTCACCCAATGGCCGAGGCACACCGGAAGAATAACCGCGGCGCGGAAAATTACGGCATGTGTCCGTTTCGCCGGATGTTGGCTCAGCTCTTGCCGGCCGCCGGCGCCTCGCCCCCGTCGGCCTCCGCGGCGCGGGCGGCGAGCGCCGCGTCCACCGCGGCGTCTTCCTTGTACTTGTTCGCCCCGCCCTGCGACTTGACCATGGTCACGATCACGCCGATGAAGGCGACAGCCATCACCGTGGGAGGGAAGAGAGCGGCGATGTAGTCCATGAGTGGTGGTCTCCTTCGTCCGTGCGGCACCACACTACCCACCGCCGGGACGAGGCCGGGACCCGCCGCCCCGCTACCCGCCGGTCACCCCTGCCCGGGCCCCGCCTCGCCGCCGTCCTTGTCCGGCGGGCGGGTGGCGGGCGCCGGCGGCTGCTGCGGGGCGGGCTTGCGCCGGTGCGGCGGGAAGACCTCGGCCGGCGTCGGCACGGGCCGCTTGGGCTTGGCCCCGGGAGCGGGGGCCTTGCCCGGGCGGCGCGGCTCCTTCTCGCCCGTGCCGCGCTCGTCGCCGTCGGCCTTCGCGAAGACGGGAGAACCCTGTGACGTAAACATATTCCGACATTAAGTGCTTAACAGACAATGTGCAGCTATTCGTCTGCCAAACGGCGTGGCGACCACGCCCGCACCCGGCCCGCCCCCCGGGGCCGGCCCCTCAGGACCTGGCGACGTTCCGCTCGTACACCAGCCGCAGCCCCACCAGCGTCAGCCACGGCTCGTGCTCGTCGATGACCGTCGCCTCGCGCAGCACCATCGGCGCCAGACCGCCGGTGGCGATCACCGTCACATCGTCGGGATCGTCCGCCAGCTCCCGCGCCATCCGCTCCACCACGCCGTCCACCTGGCCGGCGAAGCCGTACAGGATGCCCGACTGCATCGACTCCACGGTGTTCTTGCCGATCACATGGCGCGGCCTGGCCAGCTCCACCTTCCGCAGCTGAGCGCCGCGCAGCCCCAGCGCCTCCACCGAGATCTCGATGCCGGGCGCGATCGCCCCGCCCGCGTACTCACCGCGCGCCGAGACCGCGTCGTACGTCGTGGCGGTGCCGAAGTCGACCACGATGCACGGGCCGCCGTACAGCTCCACCGCCGCCACCGCGTTGATGATGCGGTCGGCGCCGACCTCCTTGGGGTTGTCGGTGAGGATCGGCACCCCCGTCTTGACACCCGGCTCCACCAGCACCGCCGGGATGTCCCCGTAGTAGCGCCGGGTCACCTCGCGCAGCTCGTGCAGCACCGAGGGGACCGTCGAGCACACGCAGATCCCGTCGATCCCGTCACCCAGCTCCTCGCCCAGCAGCGGATGCATGCCCATCAGCCCCTGGAGCAGCACCGCCAGCTCGTCGGCGGTGCGGCGGGCGTCGGTGGAGATCCGCCAGTGCTCGACGATCTCCTCGCCGTCGAACAGGCCGAGCACCGTGTGGGTGTTGCCGACGTCGATGGTGAGCAGCATCGTCAGTCCCGCCCCTCGGCCGCGCGCAGGTCGAGACCGATGTCCAGGATCGGGGCCGAGTGGGTGAGCGCCCCCACGGCCAGGTAGTCGACGCCGGTGGCCGCGTACGCCGGGGCGTTCTCCAGCGTGAGACGGCCTGAGGACTCCAGCGCGGCGCGGCCGGCCGTCAGCTCGACGGCGCGCGCGGTCTCCTCGGGGGTGAAGTTGTCGAGGAGGATCAGCTCGGCGCCCTCCGCCAGGACCTCGGCCAGCTGGTCGAGCCGGTCCACCTCGACCTCGATCGGCACCCCGGGGAACTCCGCACGGACCCGCCGGAACGCCTCGCCGACGCCGCCCGCCGCGACCACGTGGTTGTCCTTCACCAGTGCGGCGTCCGACAGCGACATGCGGTGGTTGACGCCGCCGCCGCAGCGCACCGCGTACTTCTCCAGCGCGCGCAGCCCGGGGGTGGTCTTGCGGGTGTCGCGCACCCGGGTGGCGGTGCCCTCCAGCACGTCCGCCCAGGCCCGGGTGGCGGTGGCGATGCCGGACAGCCGGCACAGCAGGTTCAGCGCGCCGCGCTCGCCGGTGAGCAGATCGCGGGTGCGGGCGGTCACCGACAGCAGCACCTGGCCGGCCGCGACGCGGTCACCGTCCTCGGCGTGCCGCTCGACCTCGAACTCGTCCGTGCACACCACCGACAGCACCGCCTCGGCGATCCGCAGCCCGGCGACCGTACCGGCCTCGCGGGCGGTGAAGTCGGCGGTGGCGATCGCGTCCTCGGGGACGGTGGCCACGGTGGTGACGTCCACGCCGTTGTCGAGGTCCTCCTCGATGGTGAGGTGGGCGATGTCCTCGACGAGGACCGGGTCGAGGCCCGCCTCGGCCAGCAGCGCGGCCAGGTCGGGGTCGAGGCCGCACTCCAGGGGGTCGTGGGCGGGGCCCGCGCCGCCGTCTCCGCAGCCGCAGCCGTCGCCGCAGCCTCCGGGAGCGGCGTCGCCCGGGGCGGAGCCGATGGGCAGCAGCGTCAGCTCCACGGGGGCCGGCCGGTGCGGTGGGGTGGTCACGGGGTCTCTCCTCGGAACGGGTGCTCGGGGTGGGCGGAAGGTTCGGGGTGATCGGGATGCTCGGGGTGATCGGGATGCCCGGCACGGGCGGGATCACCGGGACCGTCGGGGACCTCGGTGCGCACGCGCGGATCACGGCCGTCGCCGCCCGGCCGCAGCGCGAGCACGAGATGACGCCGCCAGCGCGCGTCGTCCCGGTCCGGGAAATCCTCGCGCCAGTGGCAGCCCCGCGTCTCGGTGCGCCGCGCGGCCGCGGCCACCAGGACCCGGGCGACCAGATGCAGATTAGCGGTCTCCCAGGTGTCCGCGCCGGGCTCGGCCGGCTTGCGGTCGGGGTCCGCAGGGTCGCCGGCGAGCGCGTCCAGGGCGCGGGCCGCGGCGGCGAGCCCGGCGGCGTCGCGCAGCACGCCGGCGCCCTCGGTCATCACACGCTGGAGGGTGGCCCTGGCCTCGGGCGGCAGCAGCCGCACCGGCGGGACGGCGCGCGACGGGGGGACGGGCGCGGGCGCCGTCCCGGGCGCCGGGGTGGCGGCGATACGGGCCGCGATGCGCTCGGCGAAGACCAGCCCTTCGAGGAGCGAGTTGGACGCGAGCCGGTTGGCGCCGTGCACGCCGGTGCAGGCGGTCTCGCCGCACGCGTACAGGCCGGGCACCGTGGTCCGGCCGTGCAGATCGGTGCGCACCCCGCCGGAGGCGTAGTGGGCGGCCGGGGCGACCGGGATGGTGCCGGTGACCGGGTCGATGCCGTGCGCCCGGCAGGCCGCCAGGATGGTGGGGAAGCGGTGCTCCCACAGGGCGGCGCCGAAGTGCCGCCCGTCCAGGTACATGTGATCGGTGCCGTGCTCGCGCATCCGCCGCATGATGCCCTTGGCGACGATGTCGCGCGGGGCCAGCTCGCCCAGTTCGTGCTGCCCGGTCATGAACCGGACCCCGTCGGCGTCGACGAGGTGCGCGCCCTCGCCGCGCACGGCCTCCGAGATGAGCGGCTGCTGGCCCTCGGCGCCCGGCCCCAGGAACAGCACGGTGGGGTGGAACTGCACGAACTCCAGGTCGGACACCTCGGCGCCGGCGCGCAGCGCGAGCGCGACGCCGTCGCCGGTGGAGACGGCCGGGTTGGTGGTGGCGGAGAAGATCTGGCCCATGCCGCCGGTGGCGAGCACCACGGAGGGGGCGTGGACGGCGCCGACGCCGTCGTGCCGGCCCTCGCCCATGACGTGCAGGGTGACACCGGCCGCGTGCCCGGCGGCGTCCTTGAGGAGGTCGAGGGCGAGGGCGTTCTCGATGGTCTCGATCCGGGCGGCGCGGACGGCGGCGAGCAGCGCGCGGGAGATCTCGGCGCCGGTGGCGTCACCGCCCGCGTGGGCGATGCGCCGCCGGTGGTGACCCCCCTCGCGGGTGAGGGCGATGGTGCCGTCGTCGGCGGTGTCGAAGCGGGCGCCCTCGTCGATGAGGCGGCGGACGGCGCCCGGCCCCTCGGTGACCAGGGCGGTGACGGCGGCGTCGTCGCACAGCCCGGCCCCGGCGGTGAGGGTGTCGGCGCGGTGCTGCGTGGGGCTGTCGCCCTCGCCGAGGGCGGCGGCGATGCCGCCCTGGGCCCACCGGGTGGAGCCGTCGGTGAGCCGGGCCTTGGTGACGATGACGGTGCGCAGCCCGGCGGCGTGGCAGCGCAGCGCGACGGTGAGCCCGGCGACGCCCGAGCCCACCACGACGACGTCGGCCGTCACCCGCCAGCCGGGGGCGGGGGCCGGGAGCAGCGCGAACGCGCCGCCGGGG
>NZ_JBHWJL010000118.1:0-14758 GCF_042731495.1 Streptomyces sp. NPDC059853 | reverse complement strand
CCGTTGCGATCCTCGACCGCCCCGGAGGGCGGTCGCCACCCCCGCACTCCTCGCCGGTCATCGGGTCGCCGCATCACAGGTTGCGATCCTCGACCGCCCCGGAGGGCGGTCGCCACGCCGTATCGCGGCCCAGCACACAACGGCCGGCACCAAGTTGCGATCCTCGACCGCCCCGGAGGGCGGTCGCCACGGTATCTGACCTGCGGTTTCTTTCCGACGGCTGGTCTGCCGGGCAGCGAGCCGCAGGGTCATTCTGGTCATTTCCGTCATTCTGCTTCGGTGCGATCCGCGTGTCGCGTGTCCACTTGGGGTTCCGAAGTCGGCGCAGGTGGCGGGCGATCAGGGCGTCCCAGGGTGACTGTAGCCGAGCGGTGCCACAGGGCTGCACCGTCGCCAAGTCATGGTGAGGCAGGCGGCAGGCCCGAACGCCCTTACGAGTGGTCCGGGCCCGAGTCCACAACCCGCCCCCGGCCCACCGGCGCCCGGGCGTCCGACCGGCGGGCCCGCGCCCGGGAAGGGCCCCGGCACGCCGCTACGCCGCCGCGCTCGTGTGGGGTTCCGTCGTCGCCGGGCGGCCGAAGTCCTGGAGGAGGGCTGTGACCGCCGTGGCCGCCGTCGTCAGGTCGTCCGCGCCGCGGTGGTCGCCGCAGACGTACAGGCCGTCCAGCAGCCGGGTGCGGCGCGGGCCGGCGTACGGGGGCGGGTTCAGCGGGACCGCCCGTGCGTCGTGGTGGGCGGCCAGCAACTGCCAGTCGGCGGTGGAGGTGCCGTGCAGCGCCGCCAGTTGGGAGCGGGCCGCCTTGTCCAGGATCTCGGCCGGCTCGCCCGCCGCGTGGCCCAGGACCACCGAGGTCACCAGCGACGCTCCCTCCGGCGCCCGGGACGGGTCCACCGCCGAGGCCACCAGGGTGTACGTGAGGGGGCCCCGGTCCCGCGCCGTGTCGATCACCAGTTCCGGCCCGGCCTGCGGCGGCACCTCCGGCGCCGCGTGGTGCAGC
The DNA here is from genome assembly GCF_042731495.1 of Streptomyces sp. NPDC059853. Lineage (NCBI taxonomy): Bacteria > Bacillati > Actinomycetota > Actinomycetes > Kitasatosporales > Streptomycetaceae > Streptomyces > Streptomyces sp. NPDC059853. The sequence goes on along the minus strand of NZ_JBHWJL010000118.1, from coordinate 13,760 downwards.
ACCGTCACCGGCCGGAAGCGCGGCACCCGCAGGCCGGGCAGCAGCCGGCCCGCCTCCTGGGCGCCGGTGGCGACGACGACGGCCCGGCAGCGCACCGTCCCGTGCCGTTCCGTCTCCACCCGGGAGGTGGACACGGTGGTGGCCCGTACCCCGGTGCGCACCGCCCCGTCGGGCAGCCCGGCGGCCAGGGCGCGCGGTACGGCGGCGGCGCCGCCCGCCGCCAGGGCGAGGCCGTCGCGGGCGAAGGCCCGCAGCGCGTGGTCGCTCAGCCTGCTGGAGGTGGCCAGCTGCGGGTCGTGCAGCAGGGCGGTCAGGAGCGGGCGCAGTGAACCCTCGGCGATGCGGGCGGGGATGCCGCGTGCGGTGAGGGCTTCGGCGGCCGGGAGTTCGGGCCGGGCGGCGAGCCGTGCGTCGGAGAGCTGGCCGAGGCGGGCGAGGTTGGCGCGCAGCCAGGAGTGGTCGAACGCGGCGATCAGCGACCGCCCCTCCTCCGTCCGTTCCTCACCCACCGCACCGCCGGGGGAGCCGTGCACGGTGCCGCCGGGGCCGCCCGCGCCCGTGGTCTCGCCCACCCGGTGGACGTACCCGTCCGCCCCGTGCAGCAGCGCGCCGCCGGTGAGCCGGCGCACCGCCTCCTCGGGCAGCCCGGGTGCCGTCAGGGCACTGTGCCGGTCGAGAAGGAAGCCGTCGCGGCTTCCGGTGGCCATCCGGCCGCCGATCTCGTCGGCAGCCTCCAGGACCGTCACCGTCAGCCCGGCGTCGCACAGGTTGCGGGCGGCGGCGAGACCCGCGGTCCCCGCTCCGATGACGACGACGTCGGAATCCACTGCTTGCGTTCGGCTGCTCAGCACGGGTCCTCCCATGAGGCGGTCGGCGCTTGCCGGACGGGCCATGGGTGGGCCCGCCCGCAGGGGCTGATGCCCATTCGCGGCCGGGCAACGCCGCCCGGGCCGACGCCGACCCTCTCACGGTGACCGGAATGCGGCAGAGCGCACGCGGCGGGCACGGGAGCACGCAGGTCGCACAGGGCGGGGGAGGACGCCGCCGGGTCAGCCTTCGGTGCCCTCGGTGCCGAGCGCGGCCCGTACCGCGTCCTCGACCGTCGGGTGCCGGAAGGTGAACCCGGCCTCCAGCAGCCGGCGCGGCAGCACCCGCTGGCTGCCCAGCACGTCGTCCGAGAACTCCCCGAGCACCACCCGCAGCAGCGGCGCGGGCGCGGTGAACACGGTGGGCCGGTGCAGCACTTCGCCCATCACGCGGGTCGCTTCGCGGTTGGTGACCGGGTGCGGTCCGGTGAGGTTGACGGGCCCGGAGAGGCCGGGTTCGCCGGCCAGCAGGAAGCGCAGGGCGGCGATGTGGTCGGTGAGCGAGATGGCGCTCCAGAACTGGTTGCCGTCGCCCAGCCGCCCGCCGAGCCCGGCCTTGAAGAGGGGGAACAGCTTGCCCCAGGCCCCGCCGGAGCGGGCCACGACCAGACCGGTGCGCGCATACACGGTACGGACCCCGGCCTCCTGGGCCGGCAGGGCCGCCGCCTCCCAGTCGCGGCAGACATCGGCGAGGAAGCCGGTGCCGGCCGGGGCGTCCTCGTCGACGGCGTCGGTGCCGGTGTCCCCGTACCAGCCGATGGCGCTGCCGCACACCAGCACCCGGGGCCGGTCGGCCTCGGGCAGCGCGGCGATGGCGGCGGCGATGGCGGCGGTGCCGAGGACCCGGCTGTCGCGCAGTTCCTGCTTGTAGCGGGCGGTCCAGCGGTGGTCGGCGACGCCGGCCCCGGCCAGGTGGACGACGGCGTCGCAGCCCGCGATCGAGGCGGCGGTGGTCTCCTGCTGGCGTCCGCTGGGGTCCCACCACCGTTCGTCGGCGGCGCCGGGCGGGCGCCGTACCAGCCGGACGACGTCCGTGCCGTCCGCGCGCAGCGCGTCGGTGAGGGCGGAGCCGATCAGGCCGGAGGAGCCGGTGACGGCGATCCTGGGCGCGGCGGTCGGTGAGGGCGATTCCTGGGGCATGGCCGCCATGCTATGCGCGGAAGCGGGCCCACAACCGGGGGTAGGCGGCGGCCAGTACGCCGGTGTCCTCGAAATCCACCGGGTCGCCCTCGGGCTCCTCGGGTGGTTCGGGGAGGCCGAGGTCGGGCAGTTCCGTGCCGGTCAGCCGTTCGTACGCGTCGTACGCCGCGTAGCCGACCTCCTCGGCCTCGCCGTCCTCCTCGGGGTCGAAGTCGGCGGGCAGCAGTTCGGCGAGGCCGTCGGGGTCGTGCAGGGCGCCTTCGAAGACGTGCCGGCCCTGGGCGATCAGCCAGCAGCGGAAGTTCTCGAAGCAGTCGTCGCTGGCGCCGTCCAGCACCACCCAGGCGGCGCCCCACAGGTCCCAGCGGTAGGCGCGGTTGAAGCGGGACTCGAAGTGGCGGGCGAAGTCGGTGACGGACACCGGATCGAGATCGCTCAGGCGTTCGACAATGAGGTCGGCGGTCACCACCGGATCGCCCTCCGCCCCCTCCCGGCTGGCATCCACGATTTCCCAGAAATCCGTTTCGTCCATCACGGCACAAGGATCCGCCGTCGCGCCGCGACACGCATCCGGAGACCACCGGAAAGTACGACAGTGGATGTCGGGTATCCCTGCGAGGGTGGTCCGCGCACGCACGACGGAACGGAAGGACCACACGTGTCACACGTGGAAGCACAGGACGCCGGCGCACCGGAGAACCCCGCCGCACCGCTGGCCGGGAAGATCGCTCTCGTCGCCGGGGCCACCCGCGGCGCGGGCCGGGCCATGGCCGTGGAACTGGGCCGGGCGGGCGCCACCGTCTACGCCACGGGGCGTACCACCCGCGCCCGGGTCAGTGAGGTCGGCCGGGCCACCGAGACCATCGAGGAGACCGCCGAGCTGGTCACGGCGGCCGGCACGGACAGCGGCAGCGGCGGCACGGGCATCGCCGTCCCCACCGACCACCTCGTCCCCGAGCAGGTCGCCGCCCTCACCGGGCGCATCGACCGCGACCACGGCCGGCTCGACATCCTGGTGAACGACGTCTGGGGCGGCGACCACCTCATCGACCTCTCCTTCGCCACCCCCATGTGGGAGCTGAACCTGGAGGACGGCCTGCGGATGCTGCGGCTGGGCGCCGAAACCCACATCATCACCAGCCACTACGCCCTGCCGCTGCTGGTGCGCAACCCCGGCGGCCTGCTGATCGAGGTCACCGACGGCACGGCCGAGTCGAACCGCGAGTACCGGCAGAGCTTCTACTACGATCTCACCAAGTACGCCCCCATCCGGATGGCACTGGCCCTCGGCGAGGAACTGAAGCGGCACGACTGCGCGGCGGTCTGCGTCACCCCCGGCTTCCTGCGCTCGGAGGCGATGCTGGACACCCACTTCAAGGTGACCGAGGAGAACTGGCGGGACGGCATCAAGAAGGACCCGGCATTCGCGATCGCCGAATCACCCACCTATCTGGGCCGGGGTGTCGCCGCGCTCGCCGCCGACCCGGACCGGGCGCGCTGGAACGGCACCTCGCTCAGCAGCGGCGACCTCGGCAAGGAGTACGGGGTCACCGACACCGACGGGTCGCGGCCCGACGCGTGGCCGTTCATCAAGGCGCTCGCCGAGGGCAAGAACCCGGACCCCGCCGACTACCGCTGAGGGGGTACGGGCCCGGCTACAGGGTGGGCAGCAGTGAGCCGGTGAGGGGACCGGCCGGCCGGTAGGCCACACACATCACATCGCGGTCGCCCGACGCCCAGGTCGCGGCGGTCGGCAGCACGGGGTAGAAACCGATGCCGGCCGCCGCGTCCTCCTCCGGCCAGTGGATGCGGAACCCGCGCGCGCACGTCTCCCAGCCGAACGCCACCACGCGCTCCCGCTCGTATCCGCCGTCGCCCTCCGGGGCGGCGACGAAGCCGTACACCTGATTGGCGGCCGGTCCCTCGTCACAGGGGACGTACCGCACCATCACCTCGCCCGCGGCGGAGACCCAGCCCGGGTCGGTGAAGCACTCACCGCCCTCGATGGCGAGCACCCCGCCGGTCTCGGCGGTCAGGAACGTCTCGTCCTTGTACGTCGTCGGGTGGACCGAGGCCGCGTCGGCGGCCGGCAGCAGGACGAGCAGCGCGCCCAGCGCCAGGACCGGGGCCGTCACCCGGGCGGGACCACGCCCCGTCCGCCCCACCGTCTCCATGTGCCCGCCCGCCCTTCCGCCGTGCCGCGTGTGTGCCGACCGTCGCCGACCGGCCGGAAGCTAGCGCGCCCCGGCGGCACTTCGGCGAACGCCCGGCGAACACCCGGCGGCGTCCCGGCGGCCGTGCCCGCCACCGGGCCCCACCGCACCTCACCGCCCGGCAGGTGGCGCAGAGTTCACCCGGTGGTCATCCGGCACCAGCGGACCGTTCGGCTGATTCTGACTGAATCCTCACGCCTCCTACCGAACCGAATTCCGTGAAGGGTTCCACCACACGTGACTGCGCACACCGCTCGCTGGACCATGGCGTCCACGCGCACCAAGGTCGCCGTGCTCGGCTCCGCGACGCTGCTCGCCAGCGGCGTCCTGGCCGTCCCGCTGGCCTTCGGCGACTCCCCGGCCGTCCCGACTCCCCACCCGGCGGCGGAGATCCACAAGCCGTCCCCGATGCCCGACCGCGTCATGCTGACGCCGACCACCACCCCCGCCGCCACCCAGAACGTCACCTGGCGCGCCGAGGCCCCGGCCGGCTCGGCCCAGGCGCAGATCCTCAAGGCCCCGCGCGGGCTCGGCGACGTGAAGCCCGCCGCGGGCGAGGTCACCACGGTCAGGGCCGGCAGCAGCACGCCGGTCAACACCAACCTCGGCTACGCGTCCACCTACCACACCGTCAGCTTCACCGACCTCGAACCGGACACCCGCTACACCTACCGGGTCGGCGACGGCGTCAACTGGAGCGCGTGGACCGACTTCACCACGGCGGCCGAGGACCTGGAGCCGTTCTCGTTCATCTACTACGGCGACGCGCAGAACTACATCGACTCGGCCGTGCCCCGGGTGTTCCGCCAGGCGTTCGCCGACCGGCCCGACGCGAAGCTCATCGTCAACGCCGGTGACCTCATCAACTCGCCCAACTCCGAGGAGGAGTGGGGCCAGTGGTACCAGGCGGGCGGCTTCATCGACGGCCAGGTCAACAACTTCTCCGTCACCGGCAACCACGAGTACAGCAGCGGTCAGCTGTCCTCCTTCTGGCGGCCCCAGTTCCCGTACCCGGACAACGGGCCCGGCAACGAGCAGCTGAAGCAGACCGTCTACACCGTCGACTACCAGGGCGTGCGGTTCATCGGCCTGGACTCCAACTTCCAGAACAACGCCACCCTCATGGCCGCGCAGACCGAATGGCTGGAGGGCCTGCTCCGCGACAACCCCAACCGCTGGACCGTGGTGACCTTCCACCACCCCGTCTACGCCATGACCGGCACCCGCAACAACGCCGCCGTGCGCGACCAGTGGGGACCGCTGTTCGAGGAGTACGGCGTCGACCTGGTACTCCAGGGCCACGACCACGCCTACGGGCGCGGCAACCAGATCACCAGCCGTGACTCGGTCACCGTGCACAACGGCGTCACCTACGCCGTCTCCGTCTCCGGCGGCAAGATGTACGCGCTGAACAACGGCGAGAACTGGACGGACAACGGCGCCGAACTCGTCAGGTCGGGCGAGAACGCCCAGCTCTACCAGATGATCGACGTCACCGAGGACACCATCCGGTACGAGTCGCGGTTCGCCAACGGCGAGCACAACGACGGCTTCCTCATCCGCAAGAACGCGGACGGCGAGCGCACCGTCAACGAGATCAGGACGGACGAGAACACCGTCGGCGAGCAGGTCACCGTCGACCGGACCACCGCCCGCAAGAAGGACACCGTCCAGGTGTCGGCGTACGGCTACGACCCGGGGGAGCGCGTCGAGGTCCGGCTCCGCTCCGTGGACGGCAAGGAGCGGGAGCGGGTCGTCGCCACCGCCGAGGCGGACGAGATCGGCCGGCTGTCCTATGCGCTGAAGGTGCCGAACTGGGTGAAGAAGGACACCTCCTACGAGGTCTTCCTCACCAGCGAGAACCAGCGGATCGACAGCCCCGCCATCACGATCACCAAGTAGCCCGCCCGGGGGTGCGGGGGCCGCGGACCGGCTCCCGCCCCCCGGCGGCCGTTCCGGGAGAACACCACCACCGTGACCAGTAGCCATCCGCGCAGCGCCCCCGCCTGCGCCGCTGCCGCCGCGCTCGCGGCGGTCCTGTGGGCCGCCGCCGGCCCGGCCCCACCCGCCGCGGCCCACCCGTTCGGCCCGCCGTCCACCGCCACCATCAGCGCCGACGGCCCGCGCGTCAGCATCGCCTGGCACGCCGCCGAGGACGACTGGGTGGCGCTCGGCCAGGCGCTCGGCGCCCTGGAGGACCCGGCCACCGGGACGGTCTCCACCGAACTGACCGGCGAGCAGAAGCTCCAGCGCTCCGAGGAGGTACGCGGCTACCTGCTCGACCAGATCTACGTCACCCAGGACGGCACCCGCTGCGCGGGCGAGGTGACCTCGATGGACGACCTCCTGACCGAGGGCGCCCGGCTCAGCTACCGGTGTCCGCGGGACGTACAGGAGGTGGACGTGACGGTCGGCGCGCTCTCCGACCTCAACGAGGCGTACCGGACGGTGCTCACCGCCGAGACGGCGGCCGACCCGCGCAGCGCGCTGCTCACCGCGACGGAGACGACCCAGCGGATGAACTTCTCCTGGTACGCGGGTGTCCTCTCCACGCCCGGCTTCGGGGTCGCGGCCGGTACGGCCGCCGCCATCGTGGCCGGCGCCGTGGCCTGGGTGCTCCGTGGCCGGCGCCGGGCCGGGAAGGCACGCTCATGACCGACCTCACCCGCCTGGACGCCGAACTCGTCGCGCTCTTCGACGGCCGGGCCGTGTTCTGGGTCGCGGTGCTCGTGGCCCTCGGCGTGGGCGCGGCGCACGCCGTCGCCCCCGGGCACGGCAAGAGCATCACCGCCGCCTATCTGGTGGGCGTGCGCGGCCGGTACCGGGACGCGCTGCGGCTCGGCGTCATCGTCGCGATCATGCACACGCTGTCCGTGCTGCTGCTGGCCAGCGCCTGGGTGGGCGTGACGGGGGCGGCCGGGTTCGCCACCGAGCGGGTCACCGCCTGGCTCCAGGTCGCGGCCGGTGTGGTGGTGATCGGCGTCGGGGCGCACCTGGTGCACCGCCACCTGCGCACCCGGCGCCGCCGGGTCCTGCTCCGTCACGGCACCGGGCACGGTCACGACCACGAGGACGAGCACGGCCACGGCCATGACCCCGACCACCACCCTCATGACCACGGGCACGGGCACGGGCACAGCCACGCCGTCCCGGACGTGTCCCCCTGGTCCCGCCGGGGCCTGACGGCCCTCGCCGTCTCCGGCGGCCTGCTGCCGTCCCCGTCCGCGTTCCTGGTGCTGGTCAGCGGCATGCTCACCGGCCGTTCGCTCAACGCGGTGGTGCTGGTCCTGATGTTCGGCGTCGGCATGGCCGTCACCCTGACTGCCGTGGGAGTGCTGACCGTACGCGGCCACGCGCTGCTGTCCGGCCGGATGGGCCGCACCCGGTTCGCCGGGACGATCGCCGGCTGGACCCCGGCCGTCGCCGGGGCGGCGGTGACGGCGGGCGGCTGTCTCTACCTGGCGGCGGCGGTCTCCGTCCTGGCGGGCTGACCGGCTGACGGGCTGACCGGTCGGCGGGCGAGCCGGACGCCCCGCCGCCCGGCAGCTCAAGGCAGGGTCAGGATGCGCGGGCCCTGCTCGGTGATGGCGACGGTGTGTTCGAAGTGGGCCGCCCGGCTGCCGTCCGTGGTGAGCAGGGTCCAGCCGTCGGCGCCCGTGCGGTACGCGTTGCGTCCGCCGGCCATGAGCATCGGTTCGATCGCGAGGACCAGCCCGTGCCGCAGCGGGAAACCCCGGCCGGGACGGCCCCGGTTGGGAACGTGCGGGTCCTCGTGCATCCGGCGCCCGATGCCGTGGCCGCCGAAGTCGGCGGGCATGCCGCAGCGCGCGGCGCGGGCGACGGTGTCGATCGCGTGCGAGATGTCCCCGAGGCGGTTGCCGACCCGGGCGGCGGCGATCCCGTCGTCGAGGGCCTGCCGGGTGGCGTCGATCAGCTCCGCGTCCCCGGGGCGCGGGGTGCCGACGCTGAAGGTGATCGCCGCGTCGCCGGCCCAGCCGTCGAGCTGCGCGCCGCAGTCGATACTCACCAGGTCGCCGTCGCGCAGCCGGTAGTCGGTGGGGACGCCGTGCGAGACCGCGTCGTTCACCGAGGTGCAGATCACGGCCGGGAAGGGGACCGGCGCGAACGACGGCTGGTACCCGAGGAAGGGCGAGCCGGCCCCGGCCTCGTCCAGCACGGCCCGTGCCGCCTCGTCGAGTTCGCGCAGGGACACCCCTGTCCCGGCCGCTTCCTGCACCGCGGCCAGGGCGTGCGCCACCACGCGCCCGGCTTCCCGCATCGCGTCCATCGCGGCGTCGGTCTTGATCTCCACCATCTGCTGTACATCCCGCTCACTCTGATCCAATACTTATACCGGTATAAGTATCACGGTCGGCGGGCGGAGGGAAACCGAGGGGTCAGCAGCCGCAGTCGTCCGCGACCGGAGCGGTCAGCGGGTCGGCGTCGCGCCGCCGGGTGCCCTGCCCGGTCGCGTACGCGAAGCCCTCGCGCACCCAGTACTCGAAACCGCCGAGCATCTCCTTGACCCGGTAGCCGCGTCCGGCCAGGGCCAGCGCGGCACGGGTGGCGCCGTTGCAGCCCGGCCCCCAGCAGTAGGTGACGACGGGCACCGCCGGGTCCAGGAGCCGCGCGGCATCCCGCGGGATCCGCGCGGTCGGCAGGTGCAGCGCGCCGGGGATGTGCCCCTGCTCCCAGGCGGCGGCGGAGCGGGAATCGAGGACCACGCACCCCGGTCCGTCGCCGGAGGCGAGGGCCGCGGCGACATCGGAGACGTCGGCGTGGAAGCGCAGGGCGGCACGGAAGTACGCGGCGGCCTCGGCGGGCGGCGCGGCGGGGGTCCGCAGCACGGGGCTGGGGGCGGTCGTGGACATGGGCGGAAGCCTCTCCTCGGGGCGGGCGGCCGGGCCCGCCGCTTTGCTGACGACCGTGAATCTACGGCCCGCTTCGCCGCAATCGAAGGCATGATCCACGGCATCTCTTTGCCCCAGCCGGGAAATCCGTGGTACTTCTCGGCCATGACCGAGTTTTCCCCCGACGCCGTCGACTGGCGCATCCTCGACGCCCTCCAGCGCGACGGCCGGGCCAGCTTCACCGACCTCGCCCGCGCCGTCGCCATGTCGCCCAGCGCCGTCACCGAGCGGGTGCGCCGGCTGGAGGAAGCCGGCGTCATCAGCGGCTACACCGCCGTCGTCGACCCGGAGAAAGTCGGGCTCACCATCCTGGCCTTCGTGCGGCTGCGCTACCCGAACAGCAACTACAAGCCCTTCCACGACCTCGTCGGCGCGATGCCCGAGATCCTGGAGGCGCACCACGTGACGGGCGACGACTGTTTCGTCATCAAGGTCGCGGCCCGTTCCATGCGCCACCTGGAGGAGATCTCCGGCCGCATCGGCGGCCTGGGGCCGGTGACCACCAGCGTCGTGTACTCCTCCCCGCTGCCCCGGCGCCCCGTCGGCCGCTGAGCCTCAGCCCGCCCCTCAGCCGCGCAGGTACGTCAGCACCGCCAGCACCCGGCGGTGGCTCTCACCCGTCACCGGCAGATCCAGCTTCTGCAGAATCGCCCCGACATGCTTGAGCACCGCCGCCTCGCTCACGAACAGCGCCCGGGCGATCGCCCCGTTGGAGTGCCCCTCCGCCATCAGGGCCAGTACCTCCCGCTCCCGCGCCGTCAGCCGGTCCAGCGGCCCGTTCCGGCGGCGCAGCAACTGGCGGACCACCTCCGGATCCATCACCGTGGCCCCGGCCGCCACCCGCGCCACCGCGTCCGCGAACTCCGCCACCGCCGTCACCCGGTCCTTCAGCAGGTACCCGATGCCGCCCGGTCCGTCCCCCAGGTCCAGCACATGCGCGGCGTACGACTGCTCCAGGTACTGGCTCAGCACCAGCAGCGGCAGCCCCGGACGTTCCGCGCGCAGCGCCACGGCCGCCCGCAGCCCGTCGTCCCCGTGGCCCGGTGGCATCCGGACATCGGTGACCACGACGTCCGGCGCGTGCTCCCGCGCCGCCACCAGCAGCGCGTCGGCGTCCCCGACCGCCGCCGCCACCCGGTGCCCGAACCGTTCCAGCACCCCGACCAGGCCGTCCCGCAGCAACGGCGAGTCCTCGGCCAGCACCACCCTCAGCGACACGGGATCTCCACCTGAAGCAGGGTGGGCCCACCCGCCGGGCTGGAGATCCGCAGCCGGCCCCCGGCGGCGGCCACCCGGTCCGCAAGGCCCACCAGCCCGCTCCCGCCGCCCGGATCGGCCCCGCCCGTTCCGTCGTCCCGCACCGCCACCGTCAGCAGCCCGGGGGTGAGCCGCGCCGTCACCTCGGCCCGCTCCGCCCCGCTGTGCTTCGCCGCGTTGGCCAGCGCCTCCGCGATCACGAAGTACGCGGCGCTCTCCACCGCCGCCGGGAGCCGCCGCGGCAGCCGGACGTCCACCGTCACCGGCAGCACCGAGCGCGCCGTCAGGTTCTCCACCGCCGCCGCAAGACCGTGGTCGGTCAGCGCCGCCGGATGCACACCCCGGCCCAGCTCGCGCAGTTCCGCCACCGCCACCCCGATCTCCTCGCGCGCCGCCGCCAGCCGCCGCCCCACCGCGGAGCCGGGCTCCGCGTCCAGCTGCGCCATCCCCAGCATCACCCCGACCGACACCAGCCGCTGCTGCGCCCCGTCGTGCAGGTCCCGCTCGATGCGCCGCCGCTCCGCGTCGAAGGCGTCCACCAGGCGCGCCCGCGACGCCCGTACCTCCGTCAGCTCCCGGCCCAGCTCCCCGTCCCGGGGCATCAGGATCTGCCGGGCCAGCATCGCCCGCGCGCCCGCCCAGGCGCTGATCGTGTACGGGGCGGCCGGGAGCAGCGCCACCCCCGCCACCAGCGCCGGCCAGGCCCCCGGATCGTCCACCGGCGACAGCATCAGCAGCACCGGCACCACCAGCGCGAAGCCCAGCACCAGCACATCCATCCACCACAGCGCCGTCAGCGACACCGCCGTGAACCCCAGCTCCCGCCATGTCGCCGGCTCCCGCAGCCGGGTGCCCAGCCAGGCCCGCAGCCCCGGCGCGTCCGGTGCGCGGTGCGGATCGGGGACCGGGTCGGGGTCCACCAGCCGCAGCCGCAGCCGCTCCACGCGGGCCACCCAGATCCCGGACAGCGCCACCGCCGGCAGCGGCAGCAGGGTCACCAGACCGGCCGCCGCCAGCGCCAGCAGCACCACCGCGGCCACCGCGCCGAACACCACCCCGGACAGCAGATAGCCCAGCGCCCGCCACGGCCAGCCCGTACGGAGAAAGGACAGCGGTGCGTGGGTGAGGGCCTGCCAGGCGGTACGGGGACGCATACGGGTGACGGTAGCCCGCCCGCCCCGGCCGGGTCGGTAGTGTGGGCACTACCTCTGTTCTCCCCTCCGCACCAATGCCCCGGGCACCCCCGCGCCGGTGCAATGACCGGCATGACCACGCGTTCTCTCCTCGCCGCCCTGGCGGCCCTCCTCACCCTCGGGGCCGCCACCCCGGCCGCGGCCGACAGCGGCGACGACGCCCTCACCCCGGCCGCCATCGACTCCTACCTGCACGGCTACCGGGAGCGGACCGGTCTGCCCGGCGCCACCGTGGCCGTCACCCGGGACGGGGAGGTCCTGCACACCGCCGGGTACGGGCACACCGCCGCCGGTGAGGACCTCACCGCCCGCGCCCCGCTGCCCATCGCCTCGCTGTCGAAGTCCATGACGGCGGCGGCGGTCCTGCACCTCGTCGACGAGGGCCGCGTCGATCCAGACGAGCCGGTCCGCCGCTATGTCCCCGAGTTCACCATGGCCGACGACCGCGCCCGGACCATCACCGTCCGCCAGCTCCTCAACCAGACCTCCGGCATGGCCGACTCCGCCCACCCCGACCTGCGCCGCGCCCAGCCGCACACCCTGCGGGAGGCGGTGGCCGGCCTGGCCGGCTCCCGGCTCGCCGCCGACCCCGGCACCGCCTGGAACTACCACAACCCCAACTACGTCCTGGCCGCCCGGCTGGTGGAGACCGTCAGCGGCCGCCCGTACGCCGACTACCTCGCCACCGAGGTGTTCGGTCCGCTCGGCATGGACGACGCCCGCACCGTCGACACCACCGACGCCATGCCCGACCGGGCCCGCGGTTACCTCCGCGCCTACGGCGGGGTGTTCGCCGTCGACCACCCGCGCTGGTTCGTGGCCGGCTCCTTCGGCGTCCTGGCCTCGGCCGACGACCTCGCCCAGTGGCTGCTGGCCCAGCGCGACGGGGGCGGGATACTCACCCCGCAGAGCCTGCGCACGCTGCACACCCCGCCGGACGGCGAACGGTACGCCATGGGCTGGGCGTCCAGCCCGGACGGTGCCGAACCGGCCCGCCTCCAGCACACCGGGCAACTCCTCACCCACAACGCGGTGCAGACCCTGCTGCCCGGCCAGGACATCGGCATCGCCGTCGTCACCAACACCGGCATGGTCTCCGGCGACGACGCCGCCGTCATCACCGACGCACTCGTCGAGCTCGCCCAGGGCCGGGACCCGGGCACCGGCGAGCCGTTCAGCTTGACCGCCGACTACGTTCTGGGCGCCCTCACCCTGCTCGCCCTCGGCCTCGCCGTGCGCGGCACTCTTCGCGCCCGCCGCTGGGCCGCCCGCGCCGCCACCCGCCCCCGGTGGCGCACCGGCGCCCGGCTGCTGCCGTACACGCTCGGCCCCGCGCTGCTGTTCGGCCTCCCCGCCCTCGCCGGCCTGCTCATGAACCGCGCCGGTACCCTCGCCCAACTGCTGTACATCTGGCCCGCCCTGATCATCTGGGCCGCCGCCACCGCCCTGGCCTGCACGGTGCTCCTGTCGGCCCGGACGATCGCCCTGCTCGCCACCCGCCCCGCCCGCGCCCGGTGACCACCGGGCCCCGGCCTCCGGGCCGCCACCAGCGCCCCGTACAGCGCCGCACCCTCCGTCAGACCGTCCCCCCCGGGTCCTCACCGGCCCCGACCTGGACCACTACACCCCGCACCCGCCCAAGCAGGGCAACCCGGCGGCGCTCCCGTGGAACGATGCCCTGGCCGCACGGGAAACCGGGTCGCCGACGGACCGCCTCTGCCCGCCGCTCCCGCCCGGAACGGTGGCTGTGCCCGGGGCGGGCCGAAAAGGGGTTGGGCGGGGGAGGGGCTGCCCCGCATGCTGGGCGGCATGGCGAACTGTGCGGCGTGCGGGGCCCCGGGCGGCGGGGTGGGGTGTCAGGAACGGTTCGAGCGGCTGCTCGCGCTGGACCATGCGCGGCGGGAGCCGTGGGGGTCGCTGCACGGGGTCGTCGTCGCCTGCTTCCTGCTCCAGCACCCCGGGCACCCCCTCGCCGGGCCCGGGGACCACGGGCCGTGGTGGGCGATGCTCCGGGCGTATCTGGACGGGGGACGGGACGGGCTCGGCGCGCTGACGGAGACGATGCGCCGGGGCAACTCCCACCGGCGGCGCGGGCGTCCGCAGTGGCCTACCGTCCCGGTGCCGCCGCAGCGGGCGGCGCCCACCGGGTTCGGGGTCACCATCGCCGATGTGGCCGTGGAC
>NZ_JBHWJL010000117.1:0-14774 GCF_042731495.1 Streptomyces sp. NPDC059853 | reverse complement strand
CCGGAGTCGACTCCAGCCTCCCCGAACTCCAAGGACAAGTCCTCGACGGCACCGACCTCACCGCCGACCCCCAAGGCGCCCACATCGACACCGGTGGGCACGGCACCGACATGGCCGCCCTCATCGCCGGAACCGGAGAAGGTAACGGAATTCAAGGACTCGCCCCGGGAGCGGAAATCCTGCCGATTCGCGTCACTCTTGGAGGGGTTTCTCTCGGCGGAACGGAGCGCTTCGCCGAGGGGATAATCCACGCCATTGAATCGGGGGCCAAGATTATCAATATTTCCCAAGGCGGCACTATGCCGCACGACGAGTTGTCGGAGGCCGTCGCCCTTGCCGCACGCCACGATGTACTCGTCTTCGCAAGCGCAGGAAATGCAGGGGACACAACCAATCACCTGGAAGACCCCGTCTCTCTCCCCGGTGTCGTGGGTGTCGGCGCCGTGGACAGCAACGGCGAGCGGTCCCCCTACTCCACCTACGGTCCGCAGGTGACCCTCGCCGCCCCCGGGGACGATGTTCCCAGGCACTGCGGCGACCTCACCGGCCCAGCCTGCATCCAGGACGAAGGCGGCACCAGCTCCGCCACCGCCCTCGCCTCCGCGTCCGCCGCGCTGATCTGGGCACGGCATCCCGACTGGACCAAGAACCAGGTCCTGCGCGTCATGCTCAACACCGCCGAGCGGCCCGACGACCAGCGACGGGATGACTACACCGGCTACGGCATCGTCCGCCCCGACCGCGTCGTCCTCGACGGAGAAGGTGACCCCGGCGACCCCGACAGCCCGCCCGTCTTCCGGGACTGGGAAGCCGCACTCGATCCGCCCGCCACCCCCGCACCCACCCCCGACGCCGACCCCACCCCCGACGCCGAACCCGCCCCCGGCCCGGAGGCCGAACCCGCCGCCACCAGCGACAACGCCAGCCCGCTGCCCTGGATGCTCGGCACCGGCGCCGCCGTTCTCGCCACCGGATCCGTGGGCTGGCTGCTGTGGCGGCGGCGGTCCTGAGTCCGGATCGTGACCTGAAAGGAGCCGCATAAGTTCGTTGAGGCTGGGTAGCCGCGCCGCCATGGCTCCACCACAACGGACAAAATCGACACCTTCCGAAAGACGGACGTCAAACGGCATCAGCCGGCGATCACTCCTCGCCGGTGCCGCCGCCTTCGGCGCCTTCGGATCCCTGGCCGCCGCGTGCAGCAGGGTCCCCCCGGAGGGCAACGTCGAAGGCGGCGATCTGCTGGAGCGGCTGCGCTCCCGCGGGTCCGTCAAGGTCGGCATCGCCAGTGAGCCGCCGTTCGGCTACATCAACGAGGACGGCCAGCCCGACGGCGAGGCCCCGGCCATCGCCAAGGTGATCTTCGACCGGCTCGGGATCGACAAGGTGACCCCGGTGCCCGTCGAATTCGGCGCGCTCATCCCCGGGCTCAAGGCCCAGCAGTTCGACGTGGTGTCCGCCGGGATGTACATCAACCCCACCCGGTGCGCCCAGGTCCTCTTCTCGGACCCGGACTACCTCATGCTGGACTCGTTCATCGTGCCCACCGGCAACCCGTACAACATCCAGCGCTACGAGGACATCGCCGAACAGGGCCTCGTCCTCGCCACCGGCACCGCCTACGCCGAGATCGACTACGCGCTGGCCGCCGGGGTACCGCAGAACCGGCTGCTGATCCTCCCCGACCAGGTCGCCGGCCTCGACGCCGTCGTCCAGGGCCGGGCCGCCGCCTTCGCGGGGACGAACGTCACCGTGACCGGCGTCGTCAAGAATTCCTCCCGCGCCGAGGCCACCGAACCGTTCCAGCCCTACGTGGACGGAGAGCCCGCCTACGGCGCCGGCGGATTCGCGTTCCGCCGTTCCGAGAAGAATTTCCGCGACGCCTTCAATGTGGAACTGCACAAACTGAAGGACAGCGGCGAGCTGCTCGAGATCGTCCGTCCCTTCGGATTCACCGAAGCGGAAATGACGGACCTCACCGCCGAGGAGCTTTGCTGATGATGACCTCCGGCATGTTCCACAATTACTTTCTCCCCGGCATCTGGATCACCATCCAGGTGACCGTCTACAGCGCCGCGCTCGCCGCCCTGGTGGCCTTCACCATCGGCACCCTGCGCACCTCACGGCTGTGGATCGTCCGTTTCCTGGCCGGCGCGTACTTCGAGATCTTCCGCGGCATGTCCGCGCTGGTCATGCTGTTCTGGCTGGCGTTCTCGCTGCCGCTGATCCTCCAGTGGCAGCTGGTGCCGATGTACGCCGGAGTCCTGGCGCTCGGCCTCACCTACGGCGCCTACGGCTCCGAAGTGGTACGCGGCGCACTCGCCGCCGTGCCCGTCGCCCAGCGCGAAGCGGGGGTCGCGCTCGGCTTCTCCAGGGCCCAGCGGCTGCGCCGGATCGAGATCCCACAGGCGTGGCCCGAGATGGTCCCGCCGTTCAACAACCTGCTGATCGAGCTGCTCAAGGGCACCGCGCTGGTCTCCGTCATCGGCGTCGCCGACATGACCTACGCCGGCAACCTGGTCCGGCTCGGCAGCAATGAGAGCGCACCCGTGTACACCCTCCTGCTGGTCCTGTACTTCGCGATGGCCTTCGTCCTCACCCGCGGCATGCGGGTCGTCGAACGCGTCGCCAAGGCCGGCGTCGGCCAGGCCGACCCGCTCACCTTCCGGCGGTCCAAGGCCACCGCCTCCGCGACCACCACGGGAGGTGCCCGATGAGCTGGAGCTGGGAGGTCGTCTCCGACTTCATGCCGCTCTTCTGGGACGGCGTGCTGGTCACCCTGCAGGCGCTCGCGCTGGGGACCCTGATCGCCTTCTCCCTGGGCCTGGTGTGGGCGATAGCGCAACGGTCGCGTTTCGCGTTCATCCGCTGGCCCGTCAGCGCGGTCACCGAGTTCATCCGCAACACCCCCCTCCTCGTGCAGTTGTTCTTCCTGTACTTCGTGGTGCCCGAGTGGGGTCCGTCCATGTCCGCGCTGACCACCGGCATCGTCGGCCTGGGGCTGCACTACTCCACGTACACCGCCGAGGTGTACCGCTCCGGCATCGGCGGCGTCCCCGCCGGCCAGTGGGAAGCGGCCACCGCGCTCAGCATGCCGCGCGTCCGCACCTGGACCGCCGTCATCCTGCCGCAGGCCATCCGCCGCGTCGTACCGGCGCTGGGCAACTACGTCATCGCCATGCTCAAGGACTCGCCCATGATCGCGGTCATCGGCGCCCTCGAAATGCTCGGCGAGGCCCGCAGCTTCAGCAACGCCACCTTCACCTCGGAGGCGTACACGATCGTCGGTATCGCGTTCCTGGTGATCGCCTACCCGGCCTCCCTGCTGATCCGCGCCCTCGAACGCCGGCTCGCGCTCACCTCCTGATCCGATCGCACGGGAAGACCCCAACACCCATGACCAACGACAGCAGCCGCGCCAACGGCTCCGAACTCGTCCGCTTCGACAAGGTCACCAAACGCTTCGGCGAGGTGACCGTCCTCGACGAACTCGACTTCTCCGTCGCCACCAACAAGCACGTCACCCTCATCGGCCCCTCCGGATCCGGCAAGACCACGATCCTGCGGCTGCTGATGACGCTGCTGAAACCCGACGAGGGCACCATCACCGTCGACGGCGACCTGCTCACCCACGAAGAGAAGAACGGCAAACTCGTACGGGCCGGCGAGCGGCACACCCGCGAGGTCCGCAAGAAGATCGGCATGGTCTTCCAGCAGTTCAACCTCTTCCCCAACATGAAGGTCCAGCGCAACGTCATGGAGGCGCCGGTCCACGTCCTCGGCCTGGACAAGGACGAGGCGGCCCAGCGCGCCAAGGACCTCATCGAACTCGTCGGGCTCAGCGAGCACCTCGACAAGTACCCCAGCCAGCTCTCCGGCGGCCAGCAGCAGCGGGTGGCCATCGCCCGCGCCCTGGCCATGCGCCCGCAGGTGCTGCTCCTGGACGAGGTCACCTCCGCCCTCGACCCGGAGCTGGTGGCCGGCGTCCTGGACGTCCTGAGCGACATCGCGCACAGCACCGACATCACCATGATCTGTGTGACGCACGAGATGAGCTTCGCCCGGGACATCTCCGACCGGGTGCTGATGTTCGACAAGGGAAAGATCGTCGAATCGGGCTCCCCCGAGAAGATCTTCAGCGACCCCGAGCACGACCGCACCCGGGAGTTCCTGAGCACCGTGCTGTGAACCGGGGCACGGTCCGGCACCGGGCACCCCACTTGTGCCGGACCGCCTCCCCGCAAGCCCCAACGTCGCTACCCTGGGTCCGGAGCTGGCACAACTCCCCCTCCAGGAGGACGAAGTGGCGATCACACCCGGGCTGACCGCCCCGTTTCACTCCGTGCAGTACGCACTGCGCCTGCTGGAGACCATCGCGGCTCACTCCGACGGCATCCCGGAGAACGAGATCGCCCGGCACGTCGACCTCCCGCCCGGCCAGCTCTCCCATCTGCTGCTGATGCTCGGCCGCGAGGGATACGTGCACCGGCTGCCCGACGGCGCGTACCTGCCCGGGGACGCGCTGATCCTGCTCAGCCGGGGCGGCGACCGGGAACGGGTGCGCCACGACAAGCTGCGCGAGGCGCTGGACGACCTGCGCGTCAGCCTCGGGGCGGCCGTCTACATCGGCCTGTACCGGGACGGCGAACTGGAGGTGCCGCACGTCTCGGAGTCCCCGGAGACGCCGCCGGTGCACCAGTGGGTCGACTTCCGCTCGGCCGCGCACGCCACGGCCATCGGCAAGTGCCTGCTCAGCCAGCTCGACCACGACGGGCGGCAGGACCACTTCGCCCGCCACCGGGCCGCCCGGCTCACCTCCCGCACCATCACCGACGCCCAGGTCCTGCTCTCCTCCCTGGAACGGCAGCCGGCCACCATGCCGGTGCTGGACCTCCAGGAGTACGCGGTGGGCACGCTGTGCGCGGCCGTACCGCTGACCGCCGGGGCGACGGTCGGCACCCTGGCGCTGTCCCTGCCGGTGGGCGAGGCGCACCGGCTGCGGCAGGCGGCCGAGACGCTCAACCGCAAGGCCGGCCCGGCGCTGCTGTCGCTGGCGCTGTAGCGGACGGGTCTGACCGGCGGCCGTCACCGGCCGCGTCGGCTCCGTCCCTTCTCCGCCCCGGCGTCCGGGGTGGCGGGCGCCGGGTCGTGCCGGAGGGTGTTCATCGCGGTGACCTCCTTCCGCGCTGTCCGGGATCGGGGGCGGCGGCGGGTCCGGGTTCGGCGGCGGGTTCGGCGGCGGGCCGGTGCAGGTGGGCCCGTGGCGCGGGGGCGGCGGTACGGGCCAGGACGGTCAGCGCGACGAGGGCGAGCGCGGTCGAAGTGAGGGCCGCCGACCGTACGGCGCCGGCCCCGGTGGTGGCGCCGGCCCACCAGGCTGCGCCGCAGGCGGTGCCCAGGGCCAGGCCGAGCTGGCGGGCCAGGTTGGTGGTACCGGCCGTGGTGCCGAGGCGGCCGGGCGGGGTGGCGTTCACGGCGAGCACCTGGAGCTGGCCGTTGAGGAGGCCGAACCCGGTGCCCATCAGGGCGAGCCGCCAGCCCAGGTCGGCGGGGCCCCAGCTGTCGCGCACGAGGACGAGCGAGGCGAGGGCGAGGGTGATGCACAGTGCGCCGGCCAGCGCGACCGGCCGGGGACGCAGCCGGTCGGCCGCGCGTCCGCCGAGCAGCCCGGCGACACCGGTGGCCACGGCCATGGCGAGCATGACCCGGCCGGTGTCGCTCGGGGTGGCGCCCAGGGTGTCCTGGAGCAGGAACGGCACCGTGAACATGACGGTGAACAGGGCGAGATAGCCCAGCAGCAGGACAGTGTGCGGTCCGGCGACACCGGGGCGGGCGAGGAGTTCACGGACCGGGCGGCCTTCGGGGCGGCGGGCCCACCCGGCTCCGAGCGGCACGGCGAGCAGGCCGAGCGCGGCCCAGGGGGCGGCGGTGTCCACGGCCAGGGTGAGGCCGAGCAGCAGGGCGAGGGCGCCCGCCCCGAGCGTGGCCGCCTCGGTGAGCCAGGCGCGGCGGGGCGCGGGGAGCCGTTCGCCCAGCGGCAGTTGGCACATGGTCAGGACCAGGACGACGGCGACGACAGGGAGGTTGAGGTAGAAGATCCAGGGCCAGCCGAAGGCGTCGACGAGCCGGCCGCCGGTCAGGGGCCCGGCCATCGCGCCGAGCGTGCCGGAGAGCATGACGAGGCCGAACGCGCGGGCGCGGGCCCCGGGGCGTACGGCGGTGGTGACCAGGACGGGGGTCAGCGACATCATGACGACGGCGGCGCAGCCCTGGAGGACGCGGGCGGCGATGAGCCAGCCGGCGCCGGGGGCGAGGCCGCAGGCGATGCTCCACGCGGCGAAGTGCACGGTCGCGAAGGTGAGGGCGCGGCGCGGGTCGGCGGTGTCGGCCCAGCGGCCCGCGCACAGGCTCAGGGCGATGAGCGGGGCCACGTAGCCGAGGGTGACCCACTGGACGACGGCGGTGCGCGCGGAGAGGTCCTCGCCGATGACGGGCAGGGCGACGGTGACGACCGAGGCGTCCAGCTGGGCGAGGAAGACGGCGAGGCCGGCGGCGATGACGACCCCCCAGCGGTCGGGGGATGTGGTGCCCGGCGGTGTGCTCATGGTCACCCTCCAGGAACGAAGCGGAAAGTATTCCGGTTCTTGCCCCGGGAAGCTCACCGGAAAGCTCTCCGGATATCAAGTCCCCACCCGCCGACGTATGCTCACCGGCATGCCCGCAGCCCCCGCCGAACGCGCCGACGCCGCACGCAACCGCCGGAAAATCCTCGACGCCGCCCAGCGGATCACGGCCCAGCACGGCGCGGCACAGCTGTCCCTCGACACCGTCGCCAAAGCCGCCGACGTCGGCGTGGGCACCGTCTACCGCCGCTTCGGCGACCGCGCGGGCCTCGTCTTCGCCCTCCTGGAAGACCGCGAACAGCGCTTCCGCGCCCAACTCGACGAAGGACCGCCCCCACTCGGCCCCGGCGCACCCCCGGACCAGCGGCTCCGCGCCTTCCTGCACGCCCTCGTCGACCTCGTCGTCGAACAGCGCGAACTCCTGCTGCTCGCCGAGGCCAGCGACCCCCACGCCCGCTACACCAGCACCCCCTACACCGCCCAGCACACCCACATCGGCGCCCTGCTGCGCACACTGCGGCCGGACGCCGACACCGACGCCCTCGCGGACGCCCTGCTCGCCCCCCTCGCCCCCAGCCTGATCGACCACCAGCTGCGGCACCGCGCGTTCGACCCCGACCGGATCAAAGCCGCCCTCGGCACACTCGCCGACGCCGTCGCCACCCACCCCTGAACACCCCGGCCCCCAGGCCACCCGTACCCAGCCCGCCGCACTCAGCCCACCGGCCCCGCACCGGCGCACCCGCACATCAGGCCGGACGCTCACCACTCACCGGAGCCGCCTGCTGCACCACCTCGAAGGACCACAGCTCGGAACCCGACGCGGCCGGCTTGCGGCCCTCCCCACCGGAACCCCCGTGCGCCTGCCGCATGGACCCGCGCATCCAGTTCTGGAAGTCCTCCTCGCTGCGCCACCGGGTGTACACCAGATAGGTGTCCGTCCCCTCCACCGGCCGCAGCAGCTCGAACCACTCGAAACCGTCCTGCCCCTCCACCGCACCGGCGCGCGAGGCGAACCGGCGCTCCAGTTCCTCGCGCTGCTCGGCGGGAACGGTCAGGACGTTGATCTTCACCACGCTGGCCATCGGCGGACACCTCTCGTGCGGGGAAACGGACCACCGCCCAGCGTACGGCGGCCCCGGCACCCCGCAGGGTGCCGGGGCCATACGCGCCGCGCTCAGTCGAGCAGTTCCGCCTCCAGGGTGATGGTGACCCCGGCGAGCGCCTTGCTGACCGGGCAGTTCTCCTTGGCGGTCCGGGCAGCTTCCTGGAAACCGTCCGCGGACAGCCCGGGCACCCGGGCCTTGACGCTCAGCACGATGCCGGTGATGCCCTCACCGGGCTGGAAGGTGACGGACGCCTGGGTGTCCACGGTCTCCGGCGGGGTACCGGCGCCGGCCAGGCCGTGCGAGAGGGCCATGGAGAAGCACGAGGAGTGCGCGGCGGCGATCAGCTCCTCCGGAGAGGTCCGCCCGTTCGGCGTCTCGGCCCGCGAGGGCCAGTTGACGTCGAACGTCCCGACCCCCGAGGACTCCAGGGCGACGGTCCCGGACCCCTCCATGAGAGAGCCGGCCCAACGGGTCGTCG
The DNA here is from genome assembly GCF_042731495.1 of Streptomyces sp. NPDC059853. NCBI lineage: Bacteria > Bacillati > Actinomycetota > Actinomycetes > Kitasatosporales > Streptomycetaceae > Streptomyces > Streptomyces sp. NPDC059853. The sequence continues at coordinate 6,567 of NZ_JBHWJL010000117.1, read as the reverse complement.
CGACACGGGTGGTTGCCATGGTCGATCCTCCAGCGCATCAGGGAAAGCACTACCCTCACACGCTAGCGGGACGATCACCGGATCGCCCGGATCGACCCCGGAATCGGCGGCGGCCCGGCTCGCAAGGAGCCGGGCCGTGAGCGCCTGCCAGGGTGGGCCCGGTGGGACTCGAACCCACGACACACCGGACCTAAACCGGCGCCCTCTGGCCAGCTGGGGTACGGACCCGCGCCGTCATCCTACAGATACGGCCCACCACCAGTCTCCGGCCCGGGAGGTACACGGACCGTCCGGCCGGGGGTGCCCGAGCGGACCCGGGCGGTGGCGGAACAGCAGGTCACCCGCCGCGGTTTGCGGGCGGCGGCTTCTCCCCCGTCCGCTTCCCCGGCCGTCCGCCACGGCACCATGTGCTGGTGATGGCATGGCAGTTCGGGCACAGCAGCCGGAGGTTCTCCGCCCGGTTGTCGGCCCAGTTCCCGTTGATGTGGTCCACTTCCAGGGTCATCGGCCTGCCGTGCCAGCGCGGGCCCGTTCCGCAGCCGGCGCACTGCTCCGCCCGGCCGATCTCGGCGAGAGCCCGGCGCAGCAGATGGGTCCTCGTGCGCCGCTCACCGGATCCCTCGACCAGGATGGCCTCGGCGGTCAGCGCGCGCGGGCTGGGCCGCCCGCGCTGATGTGCCTGGCCCAGGAAATGCGCGGTATCGCACCCCAGCGCGGCGACCGTCGCGCGGAAGCGAGCCCGCGCAGCGGTGGTGTCGGGCAGGCCCAGGCGCCGGAGGACACCCGCGACGGATCGCGACGCGCGGACGGCTTCCGCCCACTCGGCCGGTGTGGGCTCCGGGCGGCCGGTCCGCCGACGGCCGTCGCCGGGACGGAAATGCGTGATGTCGATGCCGAAGTGGGCGAAACGGCGCAGCAGATACGGGCGCAGATTCGGATAGGGCCGCACCGCCAGGAAGGCGATCACCTCGTCCAGGCCGGAGCAGCGTCGGGCCGCTTCCGCGAGCAGTTCCGGCGAGTACCTCGTCCCGGTCATCGTGCCCGCTTGCCCCTGCCACGGTAGGTGTCGGTCGCCGCATGGCAGTTCGGGCACAGCAGCCGGAGATTCTCCGGACAGTTGTTGCTCCGGTCGCCGTCCCGGTGATCCACCTCCAGCCGGAGCGGCTGCCCTCGCCACCAGGGCGGGATCCCGCAGCCGGAACAGCGGTCCTCGACCCCGGCGCGCAGCATGGCCCGGCGGAGCCGTGCCCCGGGGATCCGGCGGGCGCCGGGCTCCTGACGGGTCAGGAGCGCCTGGCCGGTCCTGCGGGTCCGGGCCGAGCCGGCGTCCGCCCGCCCGGTGAAGTGGGACGTGTCGATCCCCAGCGCCTTGATCCGGCGGCTGAGGTGGGTGTGCTGACCGCCCACCCGGGGGACGCCGAGCCGGTCCAGGACCTCGCCCATGGTCCGGGAGGCCGCTACCGCCTCGGTCAGCGTCTCCGTGCTCCAGCGGCGGCCTTCCGGGGCGAAGTGCGAGGTGTCGATGTCCAGGGCCCGCATCCGTTCGCGCAGATAGCGCCGCGTCGCGCTCCGGGGGTCGGCGCCGAGCGCGGTGATCGCCTCGGTCAGGGTCGCCGCGCCCGCCGCCGCTTCGGCGAGCCGTTCCCGGGTGTACGGGCCGGCCATGCGCGCCCCCTCGTTCGTCTGTCGCGTTCTCGCACGGATCAACGAGCGGGGCGCCGGCCGGTTACGCCGGTCAGGTGAACAGCTGCGTCACCGTGTGGATCGTCAGTCCGGCCAGGGAGCCGATGATCGTGCCGTTCAGGCGGATGAACTGGAGGTCGCGGCCGATGTGGAGTTCGATCTTGCGGGAGGTGGTGCGGGCGTCCCAGGAGGCGACCGTGTCGCTGATCAGGGAGGTGATCTCGGTGCGGTAGCCGGAGACGACGTGCAGTGCCGCGTCGGTGGCCCAGCCGTCGAGTTTGCCGCCGAGGCGGTCGTCGGTGGACAGCCGGTGGCCGAGGGAGAGCAGGGCGGCGCGGGCGCGCCGGCGCAGGGCGCTGTTCTCGTCCTCGGCGGCCGTGAGGATCATGGCGCGGACCGCGGACCAGGCGGAGGCGATGAGGTCCTGGACCTCGGGGCGGTTCAGCAGGTCGGTTTTGAGGCGTTCCACGCGGGCGCGGGTGTCCGGGTCGTCCTTGAGCTGCTGGGCGAAGTCGGTGAGGAAGCGGTCGAGGGCGCCGCGTGCGGGGTGGTCGGGGCTGTCGCGCATCTCGGTGACGAAGCGGAGCAGTTCGCGGTAGACGCGTTCGCCGATGCGGCGGTCGACGAAGCGGGGGGTCCAGCCGGGGGCGCCGCCTTCGACGGCTTCCAGGACGGAGTCGCGGTGCAGGACGAGCCAGTCGTGGGCGCGGGCGCAGACGAGGTCGACGAGGCGGTGGTGGGCTCCGGCGGTGACGGTGCGGTCGAGGAGGTCGCCGAGGTGGGGGGAGATCTCGCGGGCGCCGACCTGGCGGGTGATGGCTTCGCCTATGACGGCCTGGACGTCGGCGTCGCGCAGGACGGTGAGTCCGCCGCGGAGGGCGGTGGCCAGTTCGGCGGTGACGCGGTCGGTGTTCTCGGGGCGGGCGAGCCAGGTGCCGGCGCGCCGGGAGAGGCCGAGGGAGCGGAGTTTGCCGCGGACGACGTCCTCGGCGAGGAAGTTGTCGCCGACGAAGTCGCCGAGGGACTGGCCGAGCTGGTCTTTCTTGGTGGGGATGATGGCGGTGTGCGGGATGGGCAGGCCGAGGGGGTGGCGGAAGAGGGCGGTGACGGCGAACCAGTCGGCGAGGGCGCCGACCATGCCGGCTTCGGCGGCGGCGGCGACGTAGCCGGCCCAGGCGCCGGCGCCGCGGTGTTCGGCCCAGGTGGCGAGCGCGTAGACGACGGCCACGGCCACCAGCAGTCCGGTGGCCACTCCCTTCATGCGGCGCAGGGAGCGTTGTTTCGCCACATCTGCTGCGGTGAAGCTCATGTCCCCCATTGTCGGGGGTGGGGCGATTCGAACGGACGAGCCCCTGTCGTCGGGTCGTGGGATCATGGGCGGGTGGGTGTGGGAGCGGTGGGTGTGCGGCGTGGTCCTGCGTGGGCGGCGGCCGGGGTGGTGGCGGTGCTGGTGATCGTTTCGGCGGTGCTGGCGGGGATGCCGGGGGGTGACGGGCGGGGGCTGCGGCCGGCTCCGGGGCCGCCGGGGGCGGTGGTGCCGGCGGCGCAGGGGGCGTGGGTGAGTGCCTGGTCGGCGGCGCCGACGGGGGCGGAGCCGGGGACGCGGGACGGTCTGGGCGGGCAGTCGCTGCGGAACGCGGTGCAGGTGTCGGCCGGGGGTTCGGCGGTGCGGGTGGAGTTGTCGAACCGGTACGGCAGTCAGCCGGTGACGTTCACCCGGGCGTCGGTGGGGCTGGCGGCGGGCGGGGGTCCGGAGGCGGTGGCGGGGTCGGTGGTGCCGCTGGCGTTCGGGGGCCGCAGTGCGGTGACGATACCGGTGGGGGGTGTGGTGCTGAGTGACGCGGTGGGGTTGGCGGTGGAGCCGGCGGACCGGTTGCTGGTGTCGGTGTACGCGCCGGGGCCTTCGGGTCCTGTGACGTATCACCGGCATGCGCGGGAGGTGAATTTCGCGGCGCGTGGGGAGCACACCCGGGACGAGGCGGGGGTGGTGTACACGGCGGTGTCCGAGCACTGGCGTTATCTGACGGGGGTGCAGGTGTTCTCGCCCGCTCCGCGGGGGGCGGTGGTGGTGCTGGGTGATTCGCTGACGGACGGGATCACGGCGACGCCCGGTGCGGGTCACCGGTGGACGGATTTCCTGGCGGCGCGGCTGGAGGGGCGGCCGGTGCTGAATCTGGGGATCAGTGGCAACCGGCTGTTGCGGGACAGTCCGCCGGGGCGGTCGTACAACGGGCCGAGCGGGTTGAGCCGGCTGCACAGTGATGTGCTGCGCCAGGAGGGCGCGGAGGTGCTGATCGTGCAGTTGGGGATCAATGACATTCTGCGGGAGCCGCGGGAGCTGGATGCGGAGCGGATCACGGCGGGGCTGGACCGGTTGGCGGTGGAGGGGCGTGCGGCCGGGCTGCGGGTGGTGGGGGCGACGCTGATGCCGTTCGAGGGGCATTACGCGTGGTCGCCGGAGCTGGAGGCGGTGCGGCAGGCGGTGAACGAGCGGCTGCGGTCGGGTGAGGTGTTCGACGGGCTGGTCGATCTGGACGCGGCGTTGCGTGATCCGGTGCGTCCGTCGCGGCTGTTGCCGGTGTTCGACTCGGGTGATGGGCTGCATCCGACGGACGCGAAGTTCGAGGCGATGGCGGGGGCCGTGGATCCGGGGGTGCTGGAGGCGGGGGTGCCGGCGCCGGCGTAGGGGTGCCGGGTCGCGTGGCCGGGCCGGGTGGGGCGGGGCGGGGTGCAGGGCCGTTCGGGGGAGCCGGGGGGCGTACCGGGTGGTGTGCGGGGGGCGTGCCGGGGGCGGGTTGCGACAGTGTGCCCCATGGGCGATGACCGATGGCCGCGGTGGCCGGCCAGGAGTGCGGGGGTGCGCCGGCCGCGCCGTGGTGGGGTGTGGCGGCTGGTGCCTTCGTGGCGGATGGTGCTGGGGGTGGGGGTCGCGGGGGTGGTGTTGTCCGTGGGGGCGCTGGTGGCGGGCTATCTGCTGGTGGAGATTCCGGAGCCGAAGTCGGCGGCGGCGGCGCAGGCGAATGTGTATCTGTACGCGGACGGTTCGCAGATCGCGGCGGTCGGTGAGGTGAACCGGGCGAATGTGGCGCTGGAGGAGGTTCCGGAGCCGGTGCGGTACGCGGTGCTGGCGGCGGAGGACCGGGATTTCTTCGACGCGTCGCCGGTGGATCTGTCGGCGATGGTGCGGGCGGGGTGGAACATGCTGCGCGGTGGGGGGCGGCAGTCGGGTTCGACGATCACGCAGCAGTATGTGAAGAACTACTACCTGGATCAGCGGCAGACGGTGACGCGCAAGGTCAGGGAGTTGTTCATCGCGGTGAAGCTGGGGCGGGAGCTGAGCAAGGAGGAGATCCTTCAGGGTTATCTGAACACCAGCTATTTCGGCCGCAACGCGTACGGGGTGCAGGCGGCGGCCCAGGCGTACTACGGCAAGGACGTGGGCGAGCTGGGTGTGGCCGAGGGTGCTTATCTGGCGGCGCTGTTGCAGGCGCCGAGCGCGTACGACGTGGTGGCGGATCCGGGGAGTGCGGGCCGGGCGGTGGCGCGGTGGGAGTACGTGCTGGACGGCATGGTGTCGCAGGGGTGGCTGGCGGCCGGGGAGCGGGAGGCGCTGGAGTTTCCGCGGCCGGGTCCGTACGAGCCGCCGGATCTGCTGTCGGGTGAGCGGGGTTATCTGGTGGAGGCGGTGCGGGGCGAGCTGGCCGGGCGGGGGGTTCTGGGGGAGGACGAGCTGGCGGCGGGCGGGTACCGGATCACGACGACGATCGATCCGGTGCGGCAGGAGGCGCTGACGCGGGCGGTGGAGGAGCAGGTGCTGGCGGGTCTGGGGAGTGGGCCGCCGGACAGTTATGCGCGGGTGGGGGCGACGTCGGTGGAGGTGGCGTCGGGCGAGGTGGTGGCGATGTACGGGGGGCGGGATTACACGGAGCAGTTCGTCAACAACGCGACGCGCCGCGACTATCAGGCGGCGTCGACGTTCAAGCCGATCGTGTACGCGGCGGCGCTGGAGCACGGTGCGGAGACGGTGGACGGGGAGCGGATCGGTCCGGAGACGGTGTACGACGGGCGCAGTGGCCGGCCGGTGGTGGGCCGGGACGGTGCGGACACGGGGTGGGCGCCGCAGAACGAGGGCGGGCGGGATTACGGCCTCCTGACGGTGGCGGAGGCGATGGACCGGTCGGTGAACGCGGTGTTCGCGCAGCTGGGTGAGGACGTGGGGGCGGACCGGGTGCGGGAGACGGCGGTGGCGCTGGGGATTCCGGAGGAGGTGCCGGGGCTGGCGGAGGCGCGGGGGTCGGTGTCGCTGGGGACGGCGACGCCGAGCACGGTGGATGTGGCGCAGGTGTACGCGGCGCTGGCCCGGCAGGGGGTGTTCCGGGAGGCGGTGCTGGTGCGGGAGGTGAGCCGGGACGGGGAGCCGGTGCCGTTGCCGGAGCCGGCCGGGCGGCGGGCGGTGTCGGCGGAGGTGGCGGAGGGGGTGACGGCGCTGCTGCGCGGGGTGGTGGAGTCGGGTACGGGGACGGCGGCGGGGTCGGCGGGGCGTCCGGCGGCGGGGAAGACGGGGACGGCGGAGGAGGACCGGGCGGCGTGGTTCGCCGGGTTCACGCCGGAGTTGGCGACGGTGGTGGCGGTGTTCGGGCAGGACTCCGCGTCGGGTGAGCAGCGGTCGCTGTACGGGGTGGCGGGGCAGGAGCGGATCAGTGGCGGGGGCTTTCCGGCGCTGGTCTGGGGGCAGTACACGGCGGCGGCGCTGGAGGGGCGGCCGGTGGCGGAGTTCGGGGGCGCGGCGGTGCCGGTGTCGCCGGGCGGGGACGGCGGCGCGGGTGGGGCCGGCGAGGGTGATGAGGGGGAGGACGGCGGTGCGAAGGAGGGTGGGCGGGAGCC
>NZ_JBHWJL010000116.1:0-14994 GCF_042731495.1 Streptomyces sp. NPDC059853 | reverse complement strand
GGGGGAGGGGGTGGGGCGGGGGCGTGGGGCCGTTGTCGCGCGTTGGGGCGGGGGCCCCCCCTATCCTACCGGGCGGCCGGGGGTGCTGCCCCGCGCAGGACATGGGGCCCCCCGCGCCCCGGCACCCGCCGTCGCCGCGGTGAGCCGACGCCGGTGGTGGCGCCGGCACAGCACCTCGTACCCCACCTCGCCGCGCGCGCCCGCCGGGTCGCCGACGTCGCCGACCACCACCTGGGCACCCTCGACCACCATCCGGCCACCGACCGTACGGGCGTTGTGGGTGGCGCGGGCACCGCACCAGCACAGCGCCTCCACCTGGAGCACCTCCACCCGGTCCGCCAGCTCGATCAGCCGCTGGGAGCCGGGGAAGAGCCGGGTGCGGAAGTCGGTGGTGATGCCGAACGCGAAGACGTCGATGCCCAGGTCGTCGACCACCCGGCCCAGCTGGTCGACCTGCTCGGGCGAGAGGAACTGCGCCTCGTCCGCGATCACGTAGTCCACCCGGCCACCGGCCGTGAGGTGCTTGACCAGGTGGACGTGGAAGTCGAACGCCTCGTCGGCCTCCACCGCGTCCGTCACCAGCCCCAGCCGGGAGGAGAGCCGCCCCTCCCCCGCCCGGTCGTTGCGGGTGAAGATCATGCCCGACAGGCCGCGTGCGGACCTGTTGTGCTGGATCTGGAGTGCGAGGGTGCTCTTCCCGCAGTCCATCGTGCCGGAGAAGAAGGCGAGTTCAGCCACGGATCGGTTGTTTCCCTTTAGGTGCGTACTTCAAGGAGCGGGACGAACTGCTCGGCGGCCGTGAGCGAACCGTGCATGCCGATGAGCGCGGACTCCTTGGGCTCGGTGGTGGTCGCGGTGACGGCGTGGTTGCCGGTCATCGCGACCACCACGTCGCCTATCCGGTCCGCCACCCGCGGCTCGACGGGGCTGCCCGGCGGGCCGAACCAGCCCAGCTCGACCGCCTCGTCACGGGTCACCACCCAGGCCTGGTCCGCCAGCACCTCGCGCCACACCGCGTGCACGTCGGCGGCGGCGCCGGGAACCGCGTACAGATGACGCGCCCGGCACTCCCCGCCGAGCAGCGCCACCCCGGCGCGCAGCTCCCAGTCCTCGTCGAAGTCGTGCCGGAACTCCTCACCCGGCGGCACATCGACCATGCCGTGGTCGGCGGTGATGTACAGCGCGCTGCGCGGCGGCAGTTGCTCGGCCAGACGCTGGGCGAGCGAGTCGACGTAGCGCAGCTGGCCGCGCCAGGCCTCGGAGTCCATGCCGAACGGGTGGCCGGCGCCGTCCAGTTCGGCGTAGTAGGTGTAGACCAGGGTGCGGTCGGCTGCGGCCAGCCGCTGGGCCGCCAGGTCCATCCGCTCGCCCGCGTCCAGCCGCCCCAGGAAGGTGCCGCCGCTGAGCGCGACCTGGGTGAGCGGCGTGTGCTCGAAGTGCGGGGCGGACACCTGCGAGGTCTCCACCCCGGCCGCCTGCGCGCGCCGGAAGGCCGTGGGGTGGGGCTGCCAGTGGGCGGGCTCGGTCCAGGGGTTCCAGCGCAGCTGATTCATCAGGACGCCGCGCTCGGGGTCGCGCACCTTGTACCCGGCCAGGCCGTGCACGGCCGGGGTCAGCCCGGTGCCGACCGAGGCCAGCGAGGTGGCGGTGGTCGACGGGAACCCGGCCGTGATGGGGGCACCCGTGCCGCCGCCCGAGGTGGGCAGCAAGGAGGTGAGGAACGGGGCGAGATGGGGATGGTCGTTCAGCGCCTGCCAGCCGAGCCCGTCGATGAGGAAGACCGCGACCCGGTCGGCGGGCGGCAGCACGAATCCGGTGCCGCCCTGCGCGGAGCGCAGCTCCGGGACGGCGGCGGGCAGCAGATCGGCGAGCGAGCCGGCCCCGTACGCGGGCGCCGGAGCCGCGCGCGGATCCAGCGGTACGGGGTCCGGTGCGTGATCGTGGGCGGACAGGCGCGTCACCTGCCGGCCACCGCGGTGGCCTCCGACAGCGCCTGCGCGAACTCCAGGGTCTGCCGGACCGTTTCCGGCCCGTCCCCCGCCTCGCTGATCCGCAGCGAGAGATCGTCGGCGGTGGTGGAGCCGGTGTAGCCGTGGTCGGCCTCGCAGTTGGGGTCGCCGCAGTTGGCCGGCTCCATGTCGATGCGGGACACGGCGCCCCAGCCGATGGTGAGCACCACCTCGCGCGGCAGGGTGCCCGGCTTGTAGGACTGCGGGTCGGAGACGACGCGGCTGAGCACCACCGAGGAGATCCGGTCGAGCTTCACGGACTCGGTGGAGGTGGTGGCGTACGGGGCGGGCGCCGTGCTGTCGGCGGACTGCTCGTCGGTGTGGCTGACGATGAACCGGGTGCCGGTGAGCACCAGGACGGTGGCGTGCCGACGCACCTCGTTGCTGTCGAACGTCGTTTCCTGGTGCACGAGATAGGACGCCACGGCCTCACGGCCGACGGCCGCCTCCACCGCGTCGGCGACCAGCGCCGGGTAGTAGCCGCTGCGCTCGATCGCCTCCCGCAACCCCTGGGATGTCGTACCGGTCTTCGCCATGGAGTCCATCCTACGGGGCGCCACCGACACCCATGGGCCCCTTGCCCGGGTACGTGCCACCCACCCGCGGGCGCGCGCCGTCAGTAGGCGGGCAGCCGGCGCGGGCCGAGGTCGGGGCTCGGCGGGGGCGGCGCCAGTGTCACCGAGGCGGCCAGCACGCTCAGCCCGCGCGGGGCGACGACCACCGGTTCGAGGTGGACGGCGGCGATCTCCGCGTGGTCCTCCAGCAGCCGGCCGAGCCGCAGCAGGAGTTGCTCCAGGGCGCCGGTGTCCACCGGGCGGGCGCCGCGCCAGCCGAACAGCATGGGAGCCGCCCGGATGGAGCGCACCAGGGCGGCGGCGTCGCGGTCGGTGACCGGCAGCAGCCGGTGGGCGATGTCGCCCAGCAGTTCGGACGCGGGGCCGGCCAGTCCGAAGGAGAGGACCGCGCCGACGGAGGCGTCGGCGACGGCGCGCACCACGGTGTCCACGCCGCGCGGTGCCATGGCCTGGACGACCGGGCGCGGGGCGCCGAGCCAGCCGAGTTCGGTGGCCAGTTCGGCGTGGGCGCGGCGCAGTTCGCCCTCGGTGGCCAGGCCGAGCCGGATGCCGTCCAGGTCGGCGCGGTGCCGCAGTCCGGGGGCGGTGGTCTTCAGGGCGACCGGGTAGCCGAGCCGGCGGGCGGCGCGGGCGGCGGCGTCCGGGTCGGGGGCGGGGAGCGCGGGCAGCACGGTGATGCCGTAGGCGGCGAGCAGCCGGCGGGCGCGGTCGGGGGCCAGCGGATGCCGGCCGGCCGCCTCCGCGGGTCCCGCGGCGGTGATGATCCGGTGGGCGGCGGCCTCGTCGATGTCGTCGAAGGCGGGGAGCGCGCCGGGTTCGGCGGCGTCGGCGCGCCAGCGGGCGTGCCGTACGGCGTGGGCGAGGGCGCGGACGGCGCGCTCGGCGGAGGGGTAGCCGGGGATGCCGCGGGCGCTGAGGGCGGTGGCCAGCCCGTCGATGGCGAGGTGGGCGGCCACCACGGGTATCTTCCGCTCCGGAGCGGCGTCGATCGCGGTGCGCAGGGCGGTGGCGAGGGCGTCGGCGGTGAGGCCGGGGGCACCGGTGGGGACGGCGGTGACGACCACCGCGTCGGTGTCCGGGTCGGCGAGGGCGGCGCCGAGCGCCTGACGGTACTCGGCCGGACCGGCGCCGGGGGGCAGGGCGGCGCCGGTGAGCGGGGTGAGGTCCTGGGCGCGGCAGGCGTCGTGCGCGATCAGGCCGAGCGCCTCGGCGTTGCCGAGCACGGCGACGCGCCCGCCGGTGGGCAGCGGCTGCCGGGCGAGCAGGACGCCGGTGTCGACGAGTTCGGTGACGGTGCCGGCTTCGATCACCCCGGCCTGCCGGATGAGCGCGGCGGCGGTGTCCTCGGGGGTGCTGGTGGCGGGGACCAGGTGTCCCGACGGCAGGGCGCCGCCGCTGTGCCGGCCGCCGCGCACCACGACCACGGGTTTGCCGGCGGCGGCGGTGCGGCGGGCGAGCCGGGTGAACTTGCGGGGGTTGCCCAGCGATTCCAGGTACATCAGCACCACGTCGGTGGCCGGGTCCTCGTCCCAGAACTGGAGCGCGTCGTTGCCGGAGACGTCCGCGCGGTTGCCGGCGGAGATGAAGGTGGACAGCCCCGCGCCGGAGCCCTCCAGCTCGTCCAGGACGGCGATGGCGATGGCGGCGGACTGGGTGAAGATCCCGACCCGGCCCGGCGGCGGGAGGTACGGGGCCGGGCTGGCGTTGAGCCGGATGTCCTCGGCGGTGTTGAGCACGCCGAAGGCTCCCGGGCCGATCAGCCGCATCCCGTAGGAGCGGGCACGGCGCACCAGCGCGCGCTGGTCCTCCTCGGAGTGACCGGCCGAGAGGACCAGCAGGCCCTGGACGCCGTGCTCGCCGCAGTCGGTGAGCACCCGGTCGACCTGCCCGGCGGGGACGGCCAGCACGGCGAGGTCGACCGGCCCGGGTATGCCGCGCAGCGAGCGATGGGCGGGGACCCCGTCCAGTTCGGTGGTGTCCTCGGGCAGCGCGTGGTTGACGGCGTACAGCGCTCCGGTGAAGCCGCCGGCCCGCAGCCGCCCCAGGACCTCGCGGCCCGCGCCGCCGGGGCTGCGGCCGGCACCGATGACGGCGACCGAGCGGGGGGCGAGCAGCCGCTGGACGGAGCGGGCCTCGGCGCGCTGCTCGCGGGCGCGCATGACGGCGAGCGAGGCAGCGGTGGGTTCGAGGTCGAGGGTCAGGTGGACGGTTCCGTCGGCGAAGCTGCGCCGCTGGGAGTAGCCGGCGTCGGTGAACACCTTGATCATCTTGCGGTTGGCGGGCAGCACCTCGGCGACGAACCGGCGGATGCCGCGCTCGCGGGCGACGGCGGCGATGTGCTCCAGCAGGGCGGAGGCCAGCCCGCGGCCCTGGTGGGCGTCCTCCACGAGGAAGGCGACCTCGGCGCGGTCGGCCCGGGTCCCGCCTCCGCCGTCGGGTCCTGGGCGGGCGGCGGGGCTGCCGTGGTCGTCGACGCGGTCGTAGCGGACGGTGGCCAGGAAGTCGTCGCCGACGGTGGCGGCGAGGCCGACCCGGTCGTCGTAGTCGTGGTGGGTGAAGCGGTGCACGTCCTTGTCGGACAGCCGGGGGTGGGGCGCGAAGAAGCGGTAGTACTTCGCCTCGTCCGAGACCCGCTCGTAGAAGCGGACCAGCCGCCCGGCGTCGTCGGGGGTGATCGGCCTGATCCGCGCCGTGCCGCCGTCCCGCAGCACCACGTCGGCCTCCCAGTGGGCGGGATAGACAGGCTGTTCGGGTGTCGGCATGGCTTCAGCGTACGGTTGAGGGCAGCCGTACGGGATGCCGAAGGTCTCCGTGCGTGCTGGAACCACGCATGACAGGCCTTGCGGGGCCGTCCGAGTTTGAAGGGCAACACCATGGCTGAGCGCCGCGTCACCATTGGCTGGTCGGAAGGGCTGCACGCCCGGCCCGCCTCGATCTTCGTCCGCGCCACCACGGCCGCCGGCGTCCCGGTCACCATCGCCAAGAAGGACGGCGCCCCGGTGAACGCCGCCTCGATGCTGGCGGTCCTGTCCCTGGGCGCGGAGGGCGGCGAGGAGGTCGTCCTGGCGTCCGAGGCGGCCGAGGCCGACGCGGTGCTCGACCGGCTGGCGAAGCTGGTCGCCGAGGGTCTTGAGGAGCTTCCGGAAACCGTCTGAAAGGTCCGCCTTCTTTTTCGGCGGAGTGGTTTTCGCACACCGGATGCGACTCCACTCCGCCGTTTTTTGTGCCGGCGCCGTGAAATCGGGCAGCGTGAAATACGCCCGGGAATGTTTCCGGAGAATTCCCGGTCGCTGGGCACAGGTGTATACGACCGCCGTTAAATCTGGGCGCGCCCCGTGTTTACGGCAGGTTTCCCGCCCCGCGCCGCGGTGGTGCGCGGCAGCTTGCGCGCCGGGGCCGCGCGCTCCAGCCGGGCGGTGGTCAGGATCCGGGCGCGTTCCGCGTCGCCCCGGGCGATCGCGTCCACCAGCGCCCCGCGCTCCTGCCAGGAGGCCACCGCGCGGCCGACCGGCTCCGCCGCGTACAGCCAGGTGATCTTGAGGCGCAGCTGCACCAGCAGCGTGGTGAGGGCGGGGCTCCCGGTGGCCTGGGCGACCGTCTCGTGGAACCAGTCCCCCAGCGACCGCAGGTCGCCCTCCTGCCCTTGACCTGCGCGCTGCCGGCCGAGCCTGACCAGGCCGCGCAGCACTTTCAGATGCGCCTCGGTACGGCGCTGGGCGGCCCGGGCCGCTCCCAGCGGCTCCAGCAGCGCCTGGATGTCCAGCAGATCGGCGGCCTCCCGCTCCCCCGGCTGGGCCACGCACGCCCCGGCGTGCCGCTTGGAGACGACGAACCCCTCGGACTCCAGGGTGCGCAGCGCCTCGCGCACCGGTACCCGGGAGACGCCATAGCGCTGGGCCAGCTGCTCCTCGGCCAGGCGTGAACCCAGGGGCAGGACACCGTTGACAATGTCGTCACGAATCGCCGTGCATACCGTGTGCGCGGAGATACGCATCAAAACCCCCATTGCCATGTCCGGGGAATCCTTCTGCGTTTCCACCGGTCCTGACCGCACTGTATGACAAGGCCGCCGGAATGCCGATAGGGCCCCCGGGAAAGGGGCCGGATTTCGGCCGTGGCGTGGAATTCCGGACACGGCACCGCCCCGGCGCCGTACCGGTCGCCGGGGCGGTGGCCCGTACGGGCCTGGGGGCCGGGGTCAGGCGGCGTCGCCCGCCGCGGCACCCCCGGGTTCGCCGTCGCCTTCGCCTTCGCTGTCGCTGAGCACCGTGACCTCGCCGATCCCCAGCTCCCGCACCGGGCCCTCGATCTGCTCGCGGTCCCCGACCAGGACAGTGACCAGCCGGTTCGCCGGGAAGGCGTTCACCGCGGCCGCCGAGGCCTCCACGGTGCCGGTCTCGGCCAGCCGCTGGTAGAGCTGCGCCTGGAAGTCGTCCGGCAGCCCCTGCTCCACCTGGTCGGCCAGGGTGTTGGCCACCGCCGCCGCCGTCTCGTACCGCAGCGGCGCCACCCCCACCAGGTTCTGCACGGCGAGGTCGCGCTCCTCGTCGGTCAGCCCTTCCTCGGCCAGCGTGCGCAGCACCTGCCACAGATCGGCCAGCGCCGGGCCGGTGACGTCGCTGGCCACCGACCCGTGGATGGCCAGCAGCGAGAGTCCCGTGCCGTCGGCGGAGGAGTACAGCACCTGCGCGGTGGCGCGTACCCCGTAGGTGTATCCCTTCTCCTCGCGCAGCACCCGGTCGAGCCGGGAGGTGAGGGTGCCGCCCAGGCAGTACGTGCCGAGCTGCTGCGCCGGCCACACCCGGTCGTGCCGGTCGGTGCCGACCCGGCCGAGCAGCAGCTGGGTCTGCACCGAGCCGGGCCGGTCCACGATGATCACCCGGCCGGTGTCGTCGGCGGTGACCGGCGGGATCGCGAACGGCACGGCGGGCTCGGCCCGCCACACGCCGAGGGTCTCGGCGAGCACCGCGTCCAGATCGACACCGGACAGGTCGCCGACCACGACGGCGGTGGTGGAGGAGGGCCGCACATGGGCGTCGTAGAAGGCGCGCACCGCCTTGGCGTCGATCCGCCGCACGCTCTCCGCGGTGCCCTGCCGGGGCCGCGACATGCGGTGGTCGGCCGGGAACAGCGCGGCGGACAGCGCCATGGCGGCCCGCCGGGCGGGGTTGGCCAGCTCGTGCGGGATCTCGTCCAGCCGGTTGTGCACCAGGCGGTCGATCTCGTGCTCGGGGAAGGCGGGCGCGCGCAGCGCGTCGCCGAGCAGCCCCAGCGCCTTGACCAGCCGGGAGGCCGGCACCTCCAGGGAGACCCGGATGCCGGGGTGGTCGGCGTACGCGTCCAGAGTGGCGCCGCAGCGCTCCAGTTCGGCGGCGAACTCCTCGGCGTCCAGCTTGTCGGTGCCCTCGGACAGGGCGCGGGCCATGATGGTGGCGATGCCCTCCTGCCCGGCGGGCTCGGCGGTCAGCGGGGCGAGGAGGTTGACCTCGACCGCGATGACCTGCTGGCCGGGGCGGTGACTGCGCAGCACCGTCAGCCCGTTGGGCAGCGTGGAGCGTTCGGGGGCGGGGAAGGCCCAGGGCTTGGGTTCGCCGCCGGCCGGCCGCGGGTGCAGGTCCATGGTGGGAGAGATCGCGTCGGTCACCGGTGGGCCCCTTCGCTGTCGTCGTGGTCCGCCTCGGTGGCGGCGGTGGTCGGCTCGTACACCAGGACGCCCCGGTTGTCGCGGCGCAGCCAGGTGGCGGCCACCTCGCGCACCTCCTCCGGGGTGATCTCCAGGATCCGCCGCACGGCGGTGAGCGCCAGCTGCGGGTCGCCGAACAGCACGGCGTACTTGCACAGTTCGTCGGCCCGGCCGCCGACGGTGGCCAGCCGGTCCAGCCATTCGCGCTCCAGCTGGGCCTGGGCGCGCTCCATCTCCTCGGGGGTGGGGCCCTCCTGGGCGAAGCGGGTCAGCTCCTCCTCGACGGCCGCCTCGATCTCCGGGATGCGGGCGTCGCCCGAGGTCTTGACGTCGAGCCAGCCGAGCGAGGGCGCGCCGGCCAGCCGCATCATGCCGAAGCTGGCGGCGACGGCGGTGCGGTCGCGGCGTACCAGGCGGTTGTGCAGCCGGGAGGACTCGCCGCCGCCGAGCGCGGTGAGCGCCAGATCGGCGGCGTCGGCGGCCCGGGTGCCGTCCTGCGGCAGCCGGTAGGCGGCCATCAGCGCGCGCGAGGGCACGTCCTCGTGCAGGGTCTCGCGCAGTTCGGTGCCGATGATGCCGTCCAGGGCGCCGTCGCGCGGCGGCTGCTTGCCGTCGTGCGGCGGGATGGAGCCGAAGTACTTCTCGATCCACTCCAGGGTCTGCGCGGAGTCGATGTCGCCGACGACCGCGAGCACCGCGTTGCCCGGCGCGTAGTAGGTGCGGAAGAACTCCCGCGCGTCCTCCAGGGAGGCGGCGTCCAGATCGGCCATCGAGCCGATGGGCGTGTGGTGGTAGGGGTGGCCCTCGGGGTAGATCTTGGCCACCAGGCGCTCGAACGCCGTGCCGTAGGGCACGTTGTCGTACCGCTGGCGCCGTTCGTTCTTGACGACGTCGCGCTGGTTCTCCATGGACTCCTCGTCCAGCGCGGTGAGGAGCGTGCCCATCCGGTCGGCCTCCAGCCACAGGGCCAGTTCGACCTGGTGGGCGGGCATGGTCTCGAAGTAGTTGGTGCGTTCGAAGCTGGTGGTGCCGTTGAGCGAGCCCCCGGCGCCCTGGACCAGCTCGAAGTGGCCGTTGCCCTTGACCTGCGCCGAACCCTGGAACATCAGGTGCTCGAAGAGGTGGGCGAGCCCGGTACGGCCGGGGACCTCGTGGCGCGAGCCGACGTCGTACCAGAGGCAGACCGCGGCGACCGGGGTGAGCCGGTCCTCGGAGAGCACCACCCTGAGCCCGTTGGCCAGCTTGTGCTCGGTCGCTGTCAGCCCGCCTGTGCGCTCCTGCGGGGTGGCCGTGTGGCCCATGGGCATGAGGTCCCTTCGCTGTCGAGGGTCGAGACATGTGTCACCTTATGCAAGGTAGGCCGCGAGGTGTGAAGTTCCCGTACGGTACGGGACCGCGGCCGGGTCGGATTCGGGCTGTCGGTGGGTCGGGCCACAATGGTCCGCAGCACCGGGCCTGTTCACGGCCCGTTTGGTCGCTGGTTCGTATGTTCTGTTCAGTTCACAACTAAGGAGCCCGCGCGCGATGGCCCGCCGCAGTTCGAAGACCCCGTCTGGCAGGGGTGCCGCCGGAGCATCGTCCGGGGCCGATGTGGAGGAGCGCATCCTCGACATCGACGTCGTCGACGAGATGCAGGGCTCATTCCTTGAGTACGCGTACTCGGTGATCTACTCCCGGGCGCTGCCCGACGCCCGGGACGGTCTCAAGCCGGTGCACCGCCGGATCCTGTACCAGATGCACGACATGGGGCTGCGCCCCGAGCGCGCGTACGTGAAGTGCGCGCGGGTGGTCGGCGAGGTGATGGGCAAGCTGCACCCGCACGGCGACACCGCCATCTACGACGCGCTGGTGCGGATGGCGCAGCCCTTCTCCATGCGGCTGCCGCTGGTGGACGGGCACGGCAACTTCGGCTCGCTCGGCAACGACGACCCGCCGGCCGCGATGCGGTACACCGAGTGCCGCTCGGCGCCTGCCTCGTCGCTGATGGTGGAGTCCATCGACGAGGACACCGTCGACTTCTCCCCCAACTACGACGGCAGCGAGCAGGAGCCGGTGGCCCTGCCGGCCGCGTACCCCAATCTGCTGGTGAACGGCTCCAGCGGGATCGCGGTGGGCATGGCCACCAACATGCCGCCGCACAACCTGGTCGAGGTGATCCAGGCCGCCCGGCATCTGATCCGGTACCCGAACGCCGACCTCGACGCCCTGATGCGCTTCGTGCCGGGGCCCGACCTGCCGACCGGCGGGCAGATCACCGGGCTCGACGGCATCCGCGACGCGTACGAGAAGGGCCGGGGCACCTTCCGCATCCGGGCCACCGTGTCGGTGGAGACGGTCACGGCGCGCCGCAAGGGCCTGGTCGTCACCGAACTCCCGTTCGCGGTGGGGCCGGAGAAGGTCATCGGCAAGATCAAGGACCTGGTCAACGCGAAGAAGCTCCAGGGCATCGCGGACGTCAAGGACCTCACCGACCGCGAGCACGGGCTGCGGCTGGTCATCGAGGTGAAGAACGGCTTCAACCCGGAGGCCGTGCTCGCCCAGCTCTACAAGCTGACGCCGATGGAGGAGACCTTCGGCATCAACAACGTGGCGCTGGTGGACGGGCAGCCGCTCACCATGGGGCTCAAGGAGCTGCTTGAGGTCTATGTCGACCACCGCTTCGAGGTGGTGCGCCGGCGCAGCGAGTTCCGCCGCACCAAGCGGCGCGACCGGCTGCATCTGGTGGAGGGGCTGCTGATCGCCCTGATCGACATCGACGAGGTCATCCGGATCATCCGCTCCAGCGACAACGCCGCGCAGGCCAAGGACGCGCTCATGGAGCGGTTCGCGCTGAGCGAGATCCAGACCCAGTACATCCTGGACACCCCGCTGCGCCGGCTCACCCGGTTCGACCGTGTCGAGCTGGAGTCGGAGCGCGACCGGCTGACCGAGGAGATCGAGCAGCTGACGCAAATCCTCGACTCCGACGCGGAGCTGCGCAAGCTCGTGTCGCAGGAGCTGGCCCAGGTCAGCAAGAAGTACGGGACGCCGCGCCGCACGGTGCTGCTGGACGCGGAGGCCGCGCCGGTCGAGGACGTGCCGCTCCAGGTGGCCGACGACCCGTGCCGGGTGCTGCTGTCCTCCACCGGGCTGCTGGCCCGCACCGCCGACGGGAACGCCGACTTCGCGGAGCCGGCGGCCCGGGCCAGGCACGATGTGATCGTCTCCTCCGTGCACTCCACGGCGCGCGCCGAGATCGGGGTGGTCACCTCGGCCGGGCGGCTGCTGCGGGTGTCGGTGATCGATCTGCCGCAGCTGCCGGCCTCCGCGTCCGTGCCCGCGCTGGCGGGCGGGGCACAGGTGTCGGAGTTCGTGTCGCTGGAGGCGAACGAGCGGGTGGTGTGTCTGACCACCCTGGACGAGTCCTCCCCCGGGCTCGCGATCGGCACCGAGTCCGGGGTGGTGAAGCGGGTGGTGCCCGACTACCCGTCCAACAAGGAGGAGCTGGAGGTCATCGCGCTGCGCGAGGGCGACGCGATCGTCGGCGCGGTGGAGCTGCGCACGGGTGAGGAGGACCTGGTCTTCATCACCAACGAGGCGCAGCTGCTGCGCTACCCGGCCTCGCAGGTGCGGCCCCAGGGCCGGCAGGCGGGCGGGATGACGGGGATCAAGCTGGGCGAGGGCGCCCGGGTGATCTCCTTCTCGGCGGTCGACCCGGCCGCCGAGGCCCTGGTGTTCACGGTGGCGGGCGGTGAGGAGACGCTGGTCGGCTCGCACGGGTCCGCCAAGCTGACGCCGTTCGACCAGTACCCGCGCAAGGGCCGGGCCACCGGCGGAGTGCGCTGTCAGCGCTTCCTGAAGGGCGAGGACCATCTGATCTACGCCTGGGCGGGGGCCGCTCCGGCGAAGGCCGCCTCCCGCACCGGCGCTCCGCTGCCGCTGCCGGAGATCGACCCGCGCCGCGACGGCTCCGGGGTGCCGCTGGAGAAGGCGGTGGCGGTGGTGGCCGGGCCCGTGTGACGCGCCCGGCCGGGGCCCGTCCCCGGTGCCCCTCGTCCCACCCGCTGCCGCCGGGCCGGGTGGGACGAGGGAGGTTAGGCTTACCTGTGTGACCTTGTGCGCGAGCGCGTCCTGGACGCGGGAGGAACCGCCGGCGGCCACCGCCGCCACCGCCCTCACCTGGCTGCTGCTGGAGCAGCCGGGCCCCTGGGGCCCCCGGGCGCTGACCGGCAGCCGGCTCGACCCCGCGCTCGGCGGCGCCCTGGAGTCGGCGGCCGAGGGCACCGGTGTCCGCGTGGCACTGATCCGGCGCCCTGGCCGCCCCGCTTCCGTGCCCGGCGCCCGCCGGGTCTATCTCGCCCATACCCGCCCGGGCCGCTCCTGGCTGCGGACACTGCGCACCACGGAGCCGGCGGAACTGCTCGGCCTGGGCTTCGCCCGGCTGGGCGCCGGCGAGCACGACGGCGCGGGGGATCCGTACCACGGCGATCCGCTGGCCCTGGTGTGCACCAACGGGCGGCGGGACCGCTGCTGCGCCGAGCTGGGCCGGCCGCTGGCCGCCGAGCTGGCGGTGGGCGGCGGTGTGGAGGTCTGGGAGATCAGCCACATCGGCGGCCACCGGTTCGCCCCGACCCTGCTGACCCTCCCCCACGGCTACGCCTACGGCCGGGCCTCGGCGCCGCTCGTCAAGGAGGTGGCCACCGCGCTGCGCGCGGGCCGGATGGTCACCGAGCGCTGTCGCGGGCGGTCCGCCTGGGGCCGCGCGGGGCAGGCGGCGGAACTGGCGGTGCGGGAGCTGACCGGCGAGGACGGCGCCGACGCGCTCGGCGTCGAGGAGAGCGGCCCCGACGGCGCGGGCACGGTGACCGTGACGCACGGCGACGGCCGCCGCTGGGCGGTCACCGTGGAAGCGGCGGACGGTCCGGTGCTGCCGGCGAGCTGCGGCGCGTCCCCGCTGCCGCAGACCCGGATGACGGTCACCGCCGTCCGCCCGCTCCCCTGAGCACCCTCAGGTGTCGATCCGCGACCGGTCCAGCGTGGCGGCGGACGCGGTGATGAACTCCCGGCGCGGGGCCACCTCATTGCCCATGAGCAGGCTGAACGCCGTCTCCGCCGCCTCCAGGTCGGCGATGTTGATCCGCCGCAGGGTACGGAACCTGGGGTCCATGGTGGTCTCCGCCAGCTGGTCGGCGTCCATCTCGCCGAGGCCCTTGTAGCGCTGGATGGCCTCCTTGTACCGGGTGCCGCGCCGGTCGAGATCCAGCAGGGTCTGCCGCAGCTCGTTGTCCGAGTAGGTGTACAGGTACTTGTCCTGGCCCTTCTTCGGGTTGCTCAGCTCGATCCGGTGCAGCGGCGGCACCGCCGAGAAGACCCGGCCCTGCTCGACCATGGGGCGCATGTAGCGCTGGAAGAGGGTCAGCAGCAGACAGCGGATGTGCGCGCCGTCCACGTCCGCGTCCGCGAGGAAGATGACCTTGCCGTAGCGGGCCTGGTCGATGTCGAAGGTGCGCCCGGAGCCGGCCCCTATCACCTGGATGATGGCCGAGCACTCGGCGTTCTTCAGCATGTCGGCGACCGAGGACTTCTGGACGTTGAGGATCTTGCCCCGGATGGGCAGCAGCGCCTGGAACTCGGAGTTGCGGGCCAGCTTCGCGGTGCCCAGCGCGCTGTCGCCCTCGACGATGAACAGCTCGCTGCGGTCCACGTCGTCGCTGCGGCAGTCGGCCAGCTTGGCGGGGAGCGCCGAGGACTCCAGGGCGGTCTTGCGGCGCTGGGCCTCCTTGTGCTGGCGGGCGGCGATCCGGGTGCGGGAGGCCGCCACGACCTTCTCCAGGACCGCGCGGGCCTGCTGCTTGTCGTCCCGCTTGGTGGAGGTCAGGAACGCCTTCAGCTCCTTGGTCACCACCTGGAGCACGATCCGGGAGGCCGCCGAGGTGCCCAGGACCTCCTTGGTCTGGCCCTCGAACTGCGGCTCGGCCAGCCGGACGGTGACCACCGCCGTCAGGCCCTCCAGGGCGTCGTCCTTGACCACGTTGTCCTCGGCGACGCGCAGCAGCTTGGTGGCGCGCAGGACGTCGTTCACCGTCTGGGTGACCGCCCGCTCGAAGCCGGAGACGTGGGTGCCGCCCTTGGGGGTGGCGATGATGTTGACGAAGGACTTCACCGTGGTGTCGTACCCGGTGCCCCAGCGCAGCGCGATGTCGACGTCGAGGTTGCGCTTCACCTCGGTGGGGATCATGTGGCCGCGGTCGTCGAGGACGGGGACGGTCTCCTTGAAGGTGCCGGAGCCGCGCAGCCGCTGCACGTCGCAGATCGGCTTGTCCTGGGCCAGGAACTCGCAGAATTCGCTGATGCCGCCGTCGTAGTGGAAGGTCTCCTCGACCGGGCCCTCACCGTCGGTGCCGCGTTCGTCACGGACGATCAGGGTGAGCCCCGGCACCAGGAAGGCGGTCTGCCGGGCGCGGGCGTGCAGGGTCTCCAGGGAGAGCCTGGCGTCCTTGAGGAAGATCTGCCGGTCGGCCCAGTAGCGCACCCGGGTGCCGGTCCTGGTCTTGGGGATCTTCTTGACCTTGAGCAGGCCGTCGGCGGGGTCGAAGGGCGCCTCGGCGCCCGATTCGGTGAAGATGCCCGGGGTGCCGCGCCGGAAGCTGATGCTGTGGGTGGCGCCGCCGCGGTCGACCTCGACGTCCAGCCGGGCGGAGAGGGCGTTCACGACGGAGGCGCCGACGCCGTGCAGACCGCCGGAGGC